>CAJBMR010000240.1 GCA_903954205.1 uncultured bacterium
GCAGACCGCGGTGCGGCGTCACCTCGACTGCATCAGTCGTGCTGACTTCACGCTGAAATGGTGAGCGGACAACCCGGCTATCGAGGGTTAGAGGGCCCCGTAAGCATCGATTGCCGGGTGATTGGTCCCGAAGGGGCTAGTCCGCGAGGTCGAGGCGCTCGGCGCCGGCGTAGACATTGAGCGACCCGTCGCGCACGAAGCCGACAAGCGTGAGGCCGCTCTCACGGGCGAGGTCGACCGCCAGAGTGCTGGGCGCTGACACTGCCGCGAGCAGGGGTACGCCGGCCATCACCGCCTTGTGCACCAGCTCGGCCGAGGCACGGCCGCTCACCTGAAGTGCATGACCGCGCAGGGGCAGTCGACGCTCCTGCAGCGACCAGCCGATCACCTTGTCGACGGCGTTGTGGCGGCCGACGTCCTCGCGCAGGCACATGAGGGTGCCCTCGGGGGTGAAGAGCCCGGCGGCGTGGAGACCGCCACTCGCGGCGAAGCCGCGCTGTGCGGCGAGTAGGGCCTCGGGCTGGCGCAGGACAGCCTCGACGCTGAAGGCTGTGGTGTCGTCACCGAGCGGCCAGTGCCGGGTGCGCTGCGTCATCGCGATGAGATCGGCACCGCAGACCCCGCATGCACTCGACGTCGCATGCAAGCGGGGCTCGACCGGAACTCTGCCGCGAGTGGTCACCTGCACGATGCGGCGTACCTGCTCGGGGTCGTCCTCATCGTGCTCGAAGCACTCCTTCGCCTCCGACACTTCCTCGATGGATGTCAGGGCACCCTCGGCGACGAGCCAGCCGAGTGCGAGCTCGATGTCGTGCCCAGGCGTGCGCATCGTGGTGGAGACGGAGACACCATCGACTTCGATCTCGAGCGGCTCCTCGATCGCGAGCGAGTCGGGGCCTGCGTCGACGATACCGTCGCGCCAACGCAGCACGCGGCGTCGATCGGTGGAAGCCATGGCAGCCCTTCGCAGGAGATGGCACAGCCTAGGCCTGGCGTGCGGGGCATCATGCGCAGCGAGCGCAGGTTCCACACTGTGGAACTCCTGAAGCGAAGGCCGCGAGGATGTCCCTGGCGCCCCCTTCGTGGCTTACCCTGGAGGGGCTCACGGGGCTGCAGAGACCCCCGGGACGGCGAGGCGGAAGGCGGTGCCGAGGTGCGTAGTCACCAGGCATGGTCGGTCCCGGCAGGGACCGCGGTCGTCGCGTCCATTCCCCCCGCCGAGCGCCTCATCCTCCCCGCGCTTCAGCGCGTCCAGGCTGTCTTCGGCTGGGTCCCCGACGAGGCCGTCGATGTGGTGGCCGCCGAACTCAATGTCTCGCGCGCCGAGGTCGTCGGTGTCCTCACCTACTACCACGATCTGCGCCAGTCGCCGCCGCCCGACGTGCACGTGCAGGTGTGCGTGGCCGAGGCCTGCCAGTCGGTCGGCTCGCGTGAGTTCGTGAGCGACCTCGAGACTGCGTACGGCGTCCCGCTCGGCGAGCGCATCGATGGCGTGGAGCTCTCTGCGGTCTATTGCCTCGGCAACTGTGCTCTCGGACCGGCGGCCATGGTCGAGGGTCGACTCATCGGCCGCTGCGATGTCGAGCGCATCCGCGATGCCGTCGCCCTCGCGCAGGAGGTGCGCGCATGATTCGCATCTTCGTGCCGCGTGACAGTGCCGCCCGCTCCATCGGTGCCGATGAGGTCGCTGCCGCGATCGAGGCTGGCCTGCTCGACCGCGGGATCGACGCCGAGATCGTGCGCAACGGCTCGCGCGGCATGCTCTGGCTTGAGCCGCTCGTCGAGGTGGAGACCGCAGCCGGTCGCGTGGGCTACGGCCCCGTGGCCCTGCGCGATGTCGCGGGCCTCCTGGACTCTGGCCTCGCCGAGGGCGCCGACCACGCCCTGTCCCTGGGCCTCGTCGACCAGATCGACTGGCTCGCCTCGCAGCAGCGCGTGACCTTCGCCCGCGTCGGCATCATCGATCCGCTTGACCTCGACGACTACCGCGCCCACGGCGGCCTGCGCGGTCTCGCCCGCGCTATCGCGATCCCGCAGCAGGAGGTTGTCGCCGACGTCCTCGCCTCGGGTCTGCGTGGCCGCGGGGGAGCCGGCTTCCCCGCTGGCATCAAGTGGCGCACGGTGCTCGAAGCCGAGGGCGACCAGAAGTACATCTGCTGCAACGCCGATGAGGGCGACAGCGGCACCTTCGCCGACCGCATGCTCATGGAGGGCGACCCCTTCACGCTGCTCGAAGGCATGGCTATCGCTGGCATCGCCACGGGAGCGACGCAGGGCCTCATCTACGTGCGCTCCGAGTACCCCGATGCCATCGCCATCCTGCGCACCGCCATCGACATCGCGCACGTCGATGGCTGGCTCGGTCCCGACGTCATGGGCTCCGGTCGTGCCTTCGACATCCGCGTTGTCGAGGGTGCCGGCTCCTATGTCTGCGGCGAGGAAACCGCGATGCTCGAGAGCCTCGAGGGCAAGCGCGGCATGGTCCGACCTAAGCCGCCGATCCCCGCACTCCAGGGTCTCTTTGGCAAGCCGACCCTGGTCAACAACGTCCTCACCCTCGCTGCGGTGCCCGGGATCATCGCCGACGGCGCCGCGGCGTACCAAGCCCTCGGCATGGACCGCTCGCGCGGCACCCAGGTCTTCCAACTCGCCGGCAACATCGCCCGCGGAGGCATCGTCGAGGTCGCCTTCGGCGTGACACTCGGTGAGCTCGTCGAGGGGTACGGCGGGGGCACGCGCTCGGGGCGCCCCCTGCGTGCTGTGCAGGTCGGCGGACCCCTCGGTGCCTACCTTCCTGCGGACACCCTTGATGTGCCCATGGACTACGAGGCGCTCGCCGCGGCCGGTGGCCTGCTCGGCCACGGCGGCATCGTGGTCTTCGACGACTCCGTCGACATGGCGGCGCAGGCCCGCTTCGCGATGGAGTTCTGCGCTGCGGAGTCCTGCGGCAAGTGCACCCCGTGCCGGGTCGGCTCCACCCGCGGCGTCGAGGTGATCGACAAGATCACGGCCGGGGTCGACCGTGAGCGCAATCTGGTCCTCCTCGAGGACCTCTGCACGACCATGACCGACGGATCCCTGTGCGCCATGGGTGGCCTCACGCCCCTGCCCGTCCGCAGCGCTCTGTCACACTTCCCTGAGGACTTCCGCCGCACTCCCGAGGTGACGCAATGACCCTGCTCCACGAGCCCGACTTCGGGACGCCGGCGTCCACGTCGCCCGAGAGCATCGACATCGTCGTCGACGGCATCCCGGTGAGCGTGCCTGTCGGCACGTCGGTCATGCGTGCGGCGGCCGAGGCGGGGGTCGGCGTACCCAAGCTCTGCGCCACGGACTCCCTGCAGCCCTTCGGGTCGTGCCGCCTGTGCCTGGTCGAGATCGACGGCAAGAAGGGCACGCCCGCCTCCTGCACCACTCCCTGCGAGCCCGGCATGGTCGTGCGCACCCAGACGCCGCGGGTCGAGGAGCTCCGACGCAATGTCATGGAGCTCTACATCTCTGACCACCCGCTCGACTGCCTCACCTGCCCGGCCAACGGCGACTGTGAGTTGCAGGACATGGCGGGTGTCGTCGGCCTGCGCGAGGTGCGCTATGGCTACGAGGGTGAGAACCACCTCGACGCACCCAAGGACGAGACCAACCCCTACTTCACGTTCGACGAGTCCAAGTGCATCGTGTGCAGTCGCTGCGTGCGCGCATGCGATGAGATCCAGGGCACCCTCGCACTCACGATCGTCGGTCGCGGCTTCGACTCCAAGGTGAGCCCCGGTGGGCGCAGCTTCTTCGACAGCGAGTGCGTCTCGTGCGGTGCGTGCGTTCAGGCCTGCCCGACGGCGACGCTGGAGGAGAAGTCGGTCATCGACCTCGGCATGCCCACCCGTACGGTCATGACCACCTGCGCCTACTGCGGCGTGGGCTGCTCCTTCAAGGCCGAGCTCCGGGGCGACGAGCTCGTGCGCATGGTTCCCGCCAAGGACGGCGGCGCCAACGAGGGCCACTCCTGCGTCAAGGGCCGATTCGCCTTTGGCTATGCCACGCACACCGATCGCGTGCTCACCCCGCTCGTGCGCGGCTCCATCGACGAGCCCTGGCGTGAGGCGAGCTGGGAGGAGGCGATCGGTTTCGCCGCCGAGCGCATCCGCGATATCCAGTCCCGCCACGGCGTCGATAGCGTGGGCGGGATCACCTCCTCGCGCTGCACCAACGA
>CAJBMR010000241.1 GCA_903954205.1 uncultured bacterium
CTTGATGGTGAGCAGCTCCTGAAGTGCGTACGCAGCGCCGTATGCCTCGAGCGCCCACACCTCCATCTCGCCGAAACGCTGTCCGCCGAACTGGGCCTTACCGCCCAGGGGCTGCTGCGTGATCATCGAGTAGGGGCCGGTCGAGCGGGCGTGGATCTTGTCGTCGACCAGGTGGAGCAGCTTCAGGATGTAGATGTATCCCACCGTGAAGCGTCCCGGGAAGGGCTCGCCGGTGCGGCCGTCGAGTAGGTCGGCCTTGCCATCGGAGTCCACCAGGCGCAGGCCATCGGCCGTCGGTCGCGTGGAACCAAGCACGAGCGAGAGCTCGTCCTCGCGCGCGCCGTCGAAGACCGGGGTGGCCAGGCGCGTGCGGGGAGCTCCCGAGCGCACCTCCTCGGGCAGCTTGGCGGTGCGGGGATCGCCCGGATCCGCCTCCCAGCCGGCATGCGCCACCCAACCCAGGTGCGTCTCGAGGATCTGGCCGACATTCATGCGGCCGGGGACGCCGAGCGGGTTGAGCACGACGTCGACCGGGGTGCCGTCGGGAAGGAAGGGCATGTCCTCGACCGGGAGGATCTTGGCGATGACGCCCTTGTTTCCGTGACGACCGGCGAGCTTGTCGCCCTCGGTGATCTTGCGCTTCTGCGCGACGTAGACGCGCACGAGCCGGTTGACGCCCGGGGGCAGCTCATCACCCTCGTCGCGATCGAAGACGCGGACGCCGATGACCTTGCCCGACTCGCCGTGGGGAACCTTGAGCGACGTGTCGCGCACCTCGCGCGCCTTCTCGCCGAAGATCGCGCGGAGCAGGCGCTCCTCGGGGGTGAGCTCAGTCTCGCCCTTGGGCGTGACCTTGCCGACGAGGATGTCGCCGGGGACGACGTCGGCACCGATGCGGATGATCCCGCGATCGTCGAGGTCAGCGAGGACCTCCTCGGAGACGTTGGGCAGATCGCGGGTGATCTCCTCGGGCCCGAGCTTGGTGTCGCGGGCGTCGATCTCGTGCTCATCGATGTGGATCGAGCTCAGGACATCGTCCTGCACGAGGCGCTGGCTGAGGATGATCGCGTCCTCGTAGTTGTGGCCCTCCCACGGCATGAAGGCCACGAGGAGGTTCTTGCCCAGGGCCATCTCACCGAGGTCGGTAGAGGGACCGTCAGCGATGACCTGGCCCTCGACGACGCGATCGCCCTCATCAACCACGGGGCGCTGGTTGTAGCAGGTGCCCTGATTGGAGCGATGGAACTTCTGCACCCGGTAGGTGGAGGTGGTGCCGTCGTCGTTGGCGACCGTGATGTGGTCCGCGGAAACCTCGGTGACGCCGCCGGACTTTTCGGCGGTGATCATGTCGCCCGCGTCGTACGCCGCATGGAACTCCATGCCGGTGCCCACGAGCGGAGCCTCGGCGCGAAGAAGTGGCACGGCCTGGCGCTGCATGTTGGAGCCCATGAGCGCACGGTTGGCGTCATCGTGCTCGAGGAAGGGGATCATCGCGGTGGCGACGGACCACAACTGGCGCGGCGACACATCCATGTAGTCGACGTCGGTCCCCGTGACGTAGTCGACCTCGCCGCCCTTGCGACGCACGAGCACGCGGTCCTCGCTGAAGCGCCCGTCATCAGCGAGCATGGCGTTGGCCTGCGCGATGACGTAGAGGTCCTCCTCGTCAGCCGTGAGGTAGTCGACCTGGTCGGTCACCCGGCCGTCGACGACCTTGCGGTACGGCGTCTCGACGAAGCCGAAGGCGTTGACCCGGCCGTAGGTGGCGAGCGAGCCGATCAGGCCAATGTTGGGACCTTCCGGGGTCTCGATCGGGCACATGCGGCCGTAGTGCGAGGGGTGTACGTCGCGGACCTCGAAGCCGGCGCGCTCGCGCGACAGACCGCCGGGGCCCAGCGCCGACAGGCGCCGCTTGTGGGTCAGGCCCGCGAGCGGGTTTGTCTGATCCATGAACTGCGACAGCTGGGAGGTGCCGAAGAACTCCTTGATGGAGGCAACGACGGGGCGGATGTTGATGAGAGTCTGCGGAGTGATCGCTTCGACATCCTGGGTGGTCATGCGCTCGCGAACCACGCGCTCCATGCGCGACAGGCCCGTGCGGATCTGATTCTGGATCAACTCACCGACGGTGCGCAGGCGGCGATTGCCGAAGTGGTCGATGTCATCGGTCTCGATCCGGATCTCGCCACGCGGAGCCTCGGCCACGGTCTCCCCGGCGTGCAAGCGTGCGATGTACTCGATCGTGGCAGCGATGTCTTCCTTGCTGAGCGTGCTCTGGCTGAGCGGCTCATCCAGGCCGAGCTTCTTGTTGATCTTGTAGCGACCGACCTTGGCCAGGTCGTAGCGCTTCGGATTGAAGTAGAAGTTGTCGAGAAGCGCGCGTGCGTTTTCCAGCGTGGGGGGCTCGCCCGGGCGGAGCTTGCGGTAGAGGTCGAGGAGTGCCTCGTCCTGGGTCTCGACGTGGTCCTTCTCGAGAGTCTGCATGATCGAGTCGTAGGCGCCGAAGCGCTCGCGGATCTCCTCGGAGGTCCAGCCGAGGGCCTTGAGGAAGATGGTGACGGGCTGCTTGCGCTTGCGGTCGACGCGGACGCCGACGAGGTCCTTCTTGTCGACCTCGAACTCAAGCCAGGCGCCACGGCTGGGAATGATCTTGGCGACGAAGACATCCTTGTCGGTGGTCTTGTCCGGGGTGCGCTCGAAGTAGACGCCCGGCGAACGCACGAGCTGCGACACCACGACGCGCTCCGTGCCGTTGATGATGAAGGTGCCCTTCTTGGTCATCAGCGGGAACTCGCCCATGAAGACCGTCTGCGACTTGATCTCGCCGGTCTCGTTGTTCATGAACTCCGCGGTGACGAACAGCGGGGCGGAGTAGGTGAAGTCCTTCTCCATGCACTGATCGGCGGTGTACTTCGGGGGCTCGAAGCGATGGTCGCGGAAGGACAGCGACATGGTCCCCGAGAAGTCCTCAATGGGGCTGATCTCCTCGAAGATCTCCTCCAGGCCGGACGTCGTGGGGACATCCTTGCGGCCCCCTGCGATCGCGGCGTCCACGCGGGCGCGCCAGGCGTCGTTGCCCAGGAGCCAGTCGAAGCTGGCCGTCTGCAAGGCCAGAAGGTCTGGCACTGCCAGGGGCTCGCGGATCTTCGCGAACGACGCGCGGTGGAGCTGGGGGGACAAAGCAGTGGAGCGCGAGGCGGCCAAGAGGGGTCCTTCCACGTGTGCCGGGACGCGCGGCATCGCCGGTGTCAAACCGGTTGGAAGCAGCGCAAAGCGGCAGCATACCCTCTGGGCACGCCGCTGTCGACTCCCGGGGGGTGCCAACGCCAGCCCTCGAGCGTGCCCTCGCCGTTGATCGGGTACGCCGATCAACGGTCCCCGGGGCGACAGGCCCCCGGGGGCGGGCGCGATCCTCGGCTCGGCATCGGGATAACCCGACCCCAGAAGTGGTGCGCGGGTAGATCGTGGCTCCCCAAAGCCGCCGAGTCAAGCGACGAGGCCGGACTGTGACCGGCGGTGCCCGTTAGTTGGTCAACGGATTCCGGCCCACTTCGGGCGAATCGGACGTCCCCTCACGGCTGCGCCCCCCTGTGCCCCGCCCAGAAACGGGGCCTGACCGATCCGGGGCATGCGAAAGGGGCGCCGGGATTACCCGGGCGCCCCTTTGCGGTGGTGCGTGGACTACTTGACCGAGGTGGACTACTTGACCGAGACGGTGGCGCCAGCGCCCTCGAGGGCAGCCTTGGCCTTGTCGGCGGTCTCCTTGTTGACCTTCTCCAGGACCGGCTTGGGTGCACCCTCGACGAGATCCTTGGCCTCCTTGAGACCGAGGTTCGTCAGCGCGCGGACCTCCTTGATGACCGGGATCTTGTTGTCGCCGGAGGCCTCGAGGATGACGTCGAACTCATCCTGCTCCGCAGCCGCAGCGGCAGCGTCGCCGCCACCACCGGCAGCGGGAGCCGCAGCCGCAACAGCGACAGGAGCGGCAGCCGTGACCTCGAAGGTGTCCTCGAACGCCTTCACGAACTCGGAGAGCTCGATAAGGGTCATCTCCTTGAACACGTCGAGCAGCTCGTCAGTGCTCATCTTCGCCATGATGGCGTCCTTTCGTTGGCCGGCCGAGGGCCGGGATTGATGGGGCCTCAGCCCTCGGTCTGGTTCTTGCCTTCTTCGGATGTTCCTTCAGAAGCTTCGTGGTGGTGCGGGGTGAGGCTCTCGATGACGCCTTCCA
>CAJBMR010000242.1 GCA_903954205.1 uncultured bacterium
CAGGGGGTCTGTGTACTGGATCAGGCCGGACTCTGCGGCCGCGTCGATCTCTTCGCTCAGCCGGCGTGCATCGCTGCGCACCGCATCCACGTCACCCGTGAAGGGATCCGTTGCGCGGCCCTGCAGGGCCGCCCGGCGCAGGGCTGCCAGCACGACGAGCGGCGCCTCCGGCAGGCCCGGCTCGGGCTCGGTGGCGAAAGCGGTCGCAAGGGTGGCATAGGTGGGTGCGTCGTGCGACGCGAAGAGTCGAGCAGCTTCTGCCCAGGACGTGATCCAGGAGTCGCGGCTTGTCATGCCTGCGTCTGTCTCGGGAGGTGTAAGTACCTTCCCATCATTGTCCCGCAGAAGGTCTCCCGAACCGCCACCCCACCCTGCTCCGGAGACGAGTTCGAGGTCGGCGTCGCTGAGGTTCTCACTTGCGGGGATGGTGAGGTGGATCTGGGTGAGGGATTCCTCGTGGAAGGCAGTATGACCTCGACCGCGTCAGCGATGCGCCCAGCGATGATCGCTTCGACCTCAGAACGGGTGGGAACTGTCATGCATTCCCCAGCACTCGTTGGGGTGATTCAGTTCGGAGAGCAGGTGCCGCCACCGCAATTGCCTGCGCCTCCTCCGAATTCCCACCCTGCTCCGGCGACGAGTTCGAGGTCGGCGTCGCTGAGGGCTTCGGATGCAGGGATGGTGAGGTGGATCTGGGTGAGGGATTCCTCATGCAGGACGACCTGCACCGACTCGGGGATGTCGAAGCCAATGATCTCGGACAGAACAGCTCGAGGGTCAGCGAGCAGGGTGTCGCGGAAGCCCGGGTCGGCGGCGATGCGCTCAGCGATGATCGCCTCGACCTCAGAACGAGTGGGAACGGCCATGGGGTCCTCCAGGTGTTTGGTGTTAACGGTGGCAGCTACTGCTCAGCACGTACAACAATTCAATCCCCACTCTCCTGCCCCGGCGACGAGCTCGAGGTCGGCGTCACTGAGATTCTCGCTTGCCGGGACGGTGAGGTGGATTTGAGTGAGGGATTCCTCATGCAGGACAACCTGCACCGAATCGGGGATGTCGAAGCCGACCAGCCCGGACAACACAGCGCGAGGATCAGCGAGCAGGCTGTCGCGGAAGCCGGGGTCAGCAGCGATGCGCTCAGCAATCAGCGCCTCGACCTCAGAACGGGTGGGAACGGCCATGTGGTCCTCCAGGTATTTGGTGCCGAGAATGTCAGGCTAGTGCTCAGCAGCGACAAGAACAATTCGATTCCCAGTTTCCTGCTCCGGCGACGAGTTCGAGGTCGGTGTCACTGAGAATCTCACTTGCGGGGATGGTGAGGTGGATCTGGGTGAGGGATTCCTCATGCAGAACGACCTGGACGGTGTCGGGGATGTCAAAGCCAACGACCTCGGACAGCACAGAACGAGGGTCGGCGAGGAGGGTGTCGCGGAAGGCGGGCTCAGCGGCGATGCGCTCAGCAATCAACGCTTCGACCTGCGAGCGAGTGGGAACGGCCATGAGGTCCTCCTGCTGAGGATGATGCGCGTGAGCGGTGAACGCTACCCAAGGCTCTCACCCTCCGACGGTCGTGCGTGATGATTTCGAAGATCACGGGCACCTTGAAGCGGCTAGTATTCCCATGTGCTTTGCCTTGATCCCCTGATTTGGATCTCACCATGACGCCACCCCGACTCGCCTGGAGACGGGACCGCACGGTCCGGGTCTCCGCGGATGATGCCGAGGTGTGGATGTTCGGCGGTGCCGGACCTGTCCGCATCGCGGGGATCGGCACGGGACCCCTGGCGCGCGCCATCGATGGCGGTGGTGACGAGGCAGAGATCCTCGACCAAGCCGAGTCCTGGGGGCTCGCCCCCGAGCGCGCGCGAGAGATCCTCGGCATGTGGCGCGAATCCGGTCATGTCGTCGACGCCCCGGAATCAACCGTCGCACCGAGCGTGTGCGTCATCGACGCAGCGGGTGGTCTCGGGGATGCGCGTCTCCTGGCTGAGGCGCTCCGTGCGGTGGGCATCGACGTCCGTGACGACGCGGAGGGTCACCGCGTAGTCGTGGTCTCGCACGCCCTGAGGATGGCGTCCCCAGCTGCGTCGGGCGACGAGCCCTACGTCGCGGTGTCCCTGAGAGGCCCGCGTGGCCTGGTCAGCCCGGTCCTCGTGCCGGGCGAGCGAGGCCGTTGCCCGCGCTGCCTCGACGCGCGTCTGCGCCATCGGCTTTCGGCAGAGGTTGTCGGCGCGAAGCGTGTCGGCCTCGACGTGCCCCCGCCACACCCCGTCGTACACCCATCCGTCGTTGCCGCCTGCGCTGCCGCGGTGGCGCAGATCGTCGCGGCGCCAGAGTGGGACCGCGATGTCACCGCCTTCGACACGGCGACAGCGATCATGCAGCGCCATCCCGTCGTGCCGGTGCCGGGATGCCCCGACTGTGATGCGGGTGGCGCGACCGCGCGCATGCGCCACCTCGACGGCCCCCTGTCACTCGCGGCAGAGACCTTCGACGACGGTGGAGGCGGGGGATATCGCACGCTCGACCCCGAGGACACCTGGGATGACCACGCCCATCTCGTCAACGATGTCGTCGGTCTCGTGCCCTACGTCGTGCCCGGACCCATGCGTGAACTGCGCTCCTACTCATCCGGCCTGAATACCGCGGCCATCGATGACCCGGTCGCCTATTCGTCACGCTTGCGCTCCGGTGCCGGGGGCAAGGGGATCACCCGATCAGGTGCACGCACGGGCGCGCTCGCGGAGGCACTAGAACGCGGAGGACTGCGGGCGAGCGGGGGCGAGCCCGCGCGCCGCGCCCGCATGGCCGACCTCGATGGAGCCGTCCACCCGAATGACATCGAACTCTTCAGCGAGGCTCAGCTGCGTCGCGCCGAAGGCCTCCAGGCCTTCGGCTTACTCGATGTCCCCGACGATGCCGGGCATCGTCCGGTGCCGGTGCCCTTCGACGTCAATGCTGAGCACGACTGGAGTCCCGTGGCGGACCTGCGCACCGGTGAGGTGCGCTGGCTGCCGTCGTCGCTGGTGTGGTTCGAGTGGCCGGGGCTGCCGCGCGGTGCCTACCGGGGCTCCTCCAATGGAGCCGCGGCCGGCAACACCCTCGAGGAGGCCGTGCTGCAGGGCCTGCTCGAACTCGTCGAGCGGGATTCGGTCGCCCTGTGGTGGCATCCGATGTGCCAGCGTCCGGCGTACGACATCGCCGCTTGGGACGACTCGCGGATCGCAGCGGCACTGACACCGCAGCGCACCCTCGGCACCGACGTGTGGGTGCTGGACGTCACCTCCGACCTGGGCATCCCGGCCGCGGTGGCCGTCGCACACGGGATGGGTCAGACGCGGGCCCCGATGATGGGCTTCGGCGCCCACCTCGATCCGGTCCTGGCGGTGGTGCGCGCGCTGACAGAGTTGGCCCAGATGCAGACGGCTCTGGTCCATGCGGGCCATGACCTCACCGAGGGCGGGGGGCCCTCCGAGCGGCGCTGGTTTGCAGATGTCACCGTCGAGAACCAGCCCTGGCTCGCGCCGCACGGATATGTCGATCCTCCAGCCACGCCGTCGCACGCCACCATCGGCGAGGCAATCGACGATCTCGTCACGCGCGTGGAGCGTGCGGGCATGACCGCGCTGTGGGCCGACGCTAGCCGCCCCGACGTGTCCCTCAGCGTCGTGCGCACCTTTGCACCGGGCATGCGCCACTTCTGGAATCGCTACGCGCCCGGTCGTCTTTACGACGTACCACCGCGACTGGGCTGGCGTGACGGTGGCTACACGGAGGCTGATCTCAACCCCTGGGCCATGATCCTGTGAGCTCGCAGATGCCGTGGCTGCGCTTCCACGCCTACGGCGTCGGCTTACCCAAAACGGGGACGACGTCGTTGTCGGCGATGTTGACGAACTACCGATCCGGCCACGAGGCATGGCTGGACTTCCTTGCTGAGCCGGCCGTCGCACGTGTACGCGGTGAGATCGATGACGAGACCTTCTGGGAGACGGTCCGCAACCGCTTCGTGCCCCTGCGCGCAGAGATGGATTGCGTGACCTGCCACCACCTCTATGTCGATGTCCTGCAGGAGAAGTACCCGAAGGCCAAGTTCGTCGTGACCTACCGCGACGTGCGTAGCTGGGCCAACTCCCTACTCGATCTGGTCATGCTGAGACGCCGCACTCCCCCGGATCAACGGGGTGACCGTAGCTGGTACCGCTCCTATGGCGACTGGATCAGTGAGGGCACGTTTTCGCTCGACCCGGCAGACGACGGAGACGACACGGCCGTGCTTCCCGCGCTCATGCGGAGCTGGGCGTCGTACATGCGCGTGATGCCCATCGCGCTGCCCGCCGATCGCACGATTTGGATCAAGACCTCAGAGTTCACCGCACGGGTCCCCGATCTGGCGGAATTCCTGGGGATTCCCGTGGTCACCATCGCGATGGACAAGGTGCACAGCAATGCCACACCTGCGTCATTCGACAGGTTCACCAGGGCCGACCGCGACGTGATCGACAGTGTCTATGCGGAGCACTGCGCGGACATCATGGCCGAACACTTTCCCGAGGAGCATGCGCGCTTCCTTGACCGCCCCCTTGAGGAGGGTGACGATGCCTGGTCGGACTACAGCGCGCGCATCGACGCTTTGATCGCATTGGCGCTGCTTGAGACGGCACACCGGTCATGACCAGCGTGTGGGAGGCCCTCGCCCGGAGTCCTCACGAGGCATGCATGGCCGGCGTGGGCTTCCTGCTGAGCCGTCAGTCGGAAGCGGGCCTGTGGTCAGACTTCCACCTCGCCCCTGGACTCTCCGATGAATGGATCACCGGCTACGTCGGTGATCGCCTCGCCGGTGTGCCTGGCACCGAGGCAGCGCTCAATCGAGCGTGGTCGGCGCTCGTGGATCGACGAGGCGAGCGCGGCGGACGTGGCTGGGGCTACAACGTGGACGTCCCGCAGGATGCGGACTCGACGGCGTGGGTGCTGCGTCTCGCGCAGCACGTCGGACATGGTGACGACGAGGTTGCGGTCGATGCTCGCGCGAGCCTCGCAGCCTTTAGGCACGGTGACGGGATGCTCGGCACCTATGGTCCGACCGGTGACATCGCCCGCTTCATCGATGCCGACCCCGGCCGGGACTTCCGCGGCTGGACTGCGCCGCATCCCTGCGTGACGGCGGCCGCTGCCGGGGTGAGCGGGCTCGTCGACGCCGAAGTCCTCCTTGCCGCGCAGCGACCCGATGGGCGCTGGCGCAGTTACTGGTGGGCGTCGGACTCCTTCGCCACCGCGTTGGCGGTTGAGGCGCTTGCTTCATATCCTGCCGCGAGCTCGGCGATTCACCGTGCGGGTCAGTGGGCCAACGAGTCACTAGGCTCCTCGGATCTCACGGCTTTCGAGATCGCCAACCTCGTCACCATCACCGCCTTCGCCGGGGCCTGCGACGCGACCGCGGTGCGCACCCTGACGATGACGATGCTTGCCGACGGATCCTGGGCATCCGGCGCCCTGCTGAGAGTGCCGCATCCTCAGGACACCGACCCCGATGCCGTGATCGACTGGACCCCCGGGGGACGCGTTGAAGGGGCGGTCGTGGAGGACCTCAGACGCGTGTTCACCACCGCTACCATCGTGCACGCCCTCACCCTGTCCATACGAGAGGGATCATGGAGTGGAGAGGGGCGGGAGGCATGAGTGCATCGGCCATGGTCGACCCCAAGGAGCGCGAGGTCCTCGACCATGCGTTCCCCGGGGATCCCGTGGATTACTTCCGCCAACACGGCTACAGCGGTCGTAAGGCGTTCTACTCACCCGATGAGGCCGTGGAACTCGGGCGCAGAGTCTGGTCGCTGCACGATGCCCTGCAGGCCACACTGCCTGATGACACTCCCGCCATCCTGCGCTCCATGCCCTGGCCTGTGTCGGCGATCCCCGATGACCTGGTCGTGGACCTCCGCCTCGTCGCGTTGGTAGACCTGGCCCGTGAACTCCTCGATGGCGATGAGCCGCATGTGCTGTCCTGGCAGGCATTCGCACGCCGCGCTGGAGCACCGGCGACCCCGTGGCACAGCGACGATGTCGCGGTGCCCGTCGACGGGCCGAGTGTCGCTTTCTGGATCCCGATGACCCATATTCCGACGCGCACCGGCCTCGTCGCCTTGGCCGACGTCGACGGCAGCGGGCTTCGCCCTGCACGCCAGGCCGATCTCGATCCGGGCGATCTCACGTGGCACAACATGACGGTCGTCCACCGGGCGGAGGACTGCCCGGTGGATTTCCTCGCCTTCGGCATCGCGGTCGCCGGGTCGAGCGCGCGTATCAACCTGGGAGATTGGCCGCAGTTGCGCGGCATGCGTGGTCAGCTGTGCCGGCGCATCTCACCCGACCTTCGCCATCGTGGCTCTGTCGTCACCGCTGCGACGCCGCCGCTGGCATCTCTGAGTCGTTAGTCGTGCCGCCCTTCCCACGTCGAGTGCCGGACTCCCTGGTGGGGATCGTTGATCCCCTCATCGACATCCTTGGGTCTCTTGTCCCTGCAGCTGACGCGCAACACGCTCGGAAGGCGCTGTCGGAGATGGATCTGCGCTCGGTGTGGGCCGTTGGGCTCGAGGTTGTTCTGCCGCCGCATCCACCAGCATGTGACCTATCAGTGCTCATGCCGCCGCGGCACGTGCCCGACTTCGCGCGCACGGGCCACGATGTGCTTACTGCACTGGCGATGTCGGCCGGTGCTTTGGACAGCACATGGTGGGAGCTGGACACCTCCGTTCAGCCGAGCCCGGTCGGGGCATTCGTCCGCTCGACTGAGTCAGACGCACTGCCTCTCGTGCGTTCCGTGGCGGCGGGGATACCCGGCCTCGAGCGGGCTATTGACGCTCTCGAGGACGTCATCAAGCCCCACTGGCACGGCAGGGGACGGCTGATCGGCTTCTTCCCCAACCGTGAACCGTCACCGGTTGCCGCCGCCCTGGTGCCGGGCACCCACCAGGCGATCACGGGCCTGGTCCGGGAGATGGGCTCCCGGGCCACGATCGCGGTGGACCCCGATAGCGACCTCATCGCGCACCTCCTCCAACACCTCGACGGGTCCGCGATCGCGGTCGCGGCAGACGCTGAGGGGCGCACCGCAGTTTCCTGGGAGGGCTTCTTCCGGGAGCGCGAGCACGCCATGGTCGAGAGACGATGGGTACCCGCACTGCTGCCCGAGCCCGTGTGGGGAGATGCGGCCCCAAGCCTGAGCTCCCTGCTCGCCGTGCAGGGCATCCACACCTTCGATGCTGTGCCCACGG
>CAJBMR010000243.1 GCA_903954205.1 uncultured bacterium
CGGACAGCGTCCGGACCCCCACTACTGGCCACTCGGCGAGCGTGGGCGGGTGTGCGCTCAGTGGAAGGAGTCTCCGCAGGCGCATGAACCCGTGGCGTTCGGGTTGTCGATCGTGAAGCCCTGCTTCTCGATCGTGTCGACGAAGTCGATCGTCGCGCCACCGAGGTAAGGGGCGCTCATCCGATCGGTGACCACGCCTACGCCGCCGAAATCCTTGACGACGTCGCCGTCGAGGGAGCGGTCGTCGAAGAAGAGCTGGTAGCGAAGTCCGGAGCACCCGCCGGGCTGCACAGCGATGCGCAGCGTCAGGTCGTCGCGGCCCTCGGCCTCGAGCAGGGCCTTGACCTTGGAGGCGGCTGCCTCGCTCAGGACGATGCCGTCAGTCGTCGTGGTCTCCGCGGTCATGGTGGTCCTCCTCGATCGGTGTCCTCCTGGCAGATGCGCCAACGCTGGGGCTGCCGGAGTCATTCCAGCATGGCACACCCTCGTGCGGCAGGCCAGGCGGCAGGCGTGGCCTCGGGGCGATCGTCTAGCGCGACCACTGGCTCGCGACCCGTGCGGCCCGCTCGGCCAGGGCCCGGGCGGCCTCGGCCGGTGTGGCCGGGACATCGCCATCCGCACTCGCCGCATGCGCCTCGGTAATCCCGAGCGCGACGTACTCCCGCTTGCCCACCTCGACCCGACCCGCGAGGACGACGACCGGGCGCCCCTGATGGAGGGCGGCCGCGGCGACTCCGCTCACGACCTTGCCCCGCAGCGACTGCCAGTCGAAGCAGCCCTCACCCGTGATCACCAGGTCACTCACTCCAATTGCCGCTTCAAGGCCGAGGACCCCCATCACCGTCTCGATACCGGGCACGCGCCGGCCACCGAGCAGCATCAGGCCGTAGCCAAGGCCACCACCGGCACCGGCACCGAGTGCGACCGCAGGATCCTTGCCATCCGCCCGCCGCCCGATCGCGCGGGAGTACGACGTCAACGCTGCCTCGAGTTGCTCGACGGCCGCGTCGTCCGCGCCCTTCTGCGCCGCGAAGCCACGCGCCGCACCCCGCGACCCGAGCAGTGGCGAGTCCACGTCGCTCGCTACGACGATCTCGACATCTGCGACGCGTGCGCGCGCAGGTGCGAGGTCGACGGTGACGACACCAGCAAGGGCCGCGCCACCCGCTTCGAGTGCGATGGGCGATCCGGCAGCGTCACGTGCGGTCGCACCCAGGGCCGCGAGCATCCCCGCGCCACCATCGGTCGACGCTGTGCCGCCAAGACCCACGACGATTCGCCGCGCACCCGAGTCGATTGCCGCAGCGATGAGCTGCCCCACGCCGTACGACGTCGCAGCGCGGGCATCACGGCGATCGGGATGGACAAGGGCAAGTCCGCACCCGTGGGCGGATTCGACGTAGCCCGTGCCGTCCACCATGAGCACCATGCCGATGGCGGTTTCCCCCATCGGACCGCGCAGCCCCACCGGGGCGATGTCGCCCCCGAGCACAGTCGATACGGCGCGGACGAAGCCAGGACCACCATCGGACATCGGGATGAGCGTGAGGGTGTCATCGGGTGCATGCAATCGCCATCCGATCGCGATCGCCTCCGCGGCCTCGACCGCCGACAGGGTGCCCTTGAAGTCGTCCGGGGCGATGAGCACGCGCACGGTGTGACGCTATCCGCCCGGGTGCCTTCCGTCAGCACGGTGAGACAATGGACGAATGGCGTTCACCGAGCCCGCGCCCACCCCGCTCGCCCTGCTGCTCCTCGGGCAGGGCGCGGATCCCGAGAGCGAGCGCGGCGTCGAATGCCCCGGGGACCTCCCGCCCGCCAGCGACCCTGATCTCGTCGCGCGTGCGGCCGCGGCCAAGGCGTCTCTCGGCGACCGCGTCTACATCCTCGGCCACCACTACCAGCGCGATGAGGTCATCCAGTTCGCCGACACCACCGGCGACTCGTTCAAGCTCTCCCAGCAGGCCGCCGCGCATCCCGAAGCGGAGTTCATCGTCTTCTGCGGCGTGCACTTCATGGCGGAGAGCGCCGATATCCTCACCGCCGATCACCAGCAGGTCGTGCTCCCGGATCTCGCCGCTGGCTGCTCCATGGCCGATATGGCCGCCATCCACCAGGTGGACGCTGCCTGGGCCGCACTCGAGGGCGCGGGCATCGCCTCGACGACCATCCCGATCACCTATATGAATTCGGCCGCCGACATCAAGTCCTTCACCGGACGCAACGGCGGGGCCATCTGCACCTCGAGCAACGCCAAGAGGTCACTGGAGTGGGCCTTCGAGCGCGGCGAGCGAGTGTTTTTCCTCCCCGATCAGCACCTCGGGCGCAACACCGCCGTCCGCGATCTCGGCATGTCGCTCGACGACTGCGTGCTGTGGGATCCGCACCGTGAGCACGGCGGCCTCACCGACGACCAGCTGCGAGCCGCGAAGGTGATCCTGTGGCGCGGGCACTGCTCGGTGCACGGGCGCTTCACAGCCGAGAGCGTCGCCGACGTGCGCGAGCGCGTGCCCGGAGTGCAGGTGCTCGTGCACCCCGAGTGCCGCTACGAGGTCGTGGAGAGTGCCGACCTGGTGGGCTCCACCGAGTTCATCATCAAGACCCTCGACGACGCACCAGCCGGGAGTGCCTGGGCGATCGGCACGGAACTCAATCTCGTCCGCCGCCTCGCCCTGCACCACCCTGACAAGACGATCGTCTTCCTCGACAAAGACGTGTGCTTCTGCTCGACCATGAACCGCATCGACCTCCCGCACCTGGTGTGGGCACTGGAGAACCTCGTCGATGGGCGCGTCGTCAATCGCATCACCGTCGATGAGGACACGTCCCACTGGGCGCGCGTCGCGCTCGACCGGATGCTGGCGCTCCCGGGCGTGGGCGCCAAGGACTAGGGCGCGAGCCCGGGGGCATCCCACACGGGGAACCACCGACTGAGATCCATCTCCCACGGCAACTCACCCTGCAGCAGGTCACGGGCCTGCAACTCCATCACCGAATCCCGCCGCTCCCCCTCGCCCGGCACGAACGGATAGAAGCTTCCGCGCTTGTAGAGGTAGATGAGCGCCAGCGTCACACCCCTCGGATCTCGGAAGGGCACGATCGAGCAGAGCAGTTGCGGCCCGAATCCGCTGTCGGCAAGCGTGGCGTTGACCGCGTGGAGATCGGTGACGACGGAACTCACATCGGGGGGATCGGTCGTGACCACAATCCAGGTGTATCCGTAGTGATCCTGGATCACCTTGACCGGCGGCCCGCCGTCGGCATCGAGCAGCGCCCGCACCTCTGCCTCGATGTCAGCGAAAGCGCGGCCCTCGACCGAGCGGAAGGCGACGGCACCCTGGCCGGTGGAGAGGAAGTCCAGCGACACCTGGAGGGTGATCGCCGCAGCCGGGATAGCGAAGAGTGCGTCGAGGTTGGGGCGTGCCGGCTTCTTGCGACCGAGCAGCCCATCGAGGAAACCCACTAGCGCTGGCCCATTTCGGCCGCGATCCGCGCGAGCTGCTCGATGCGCTTCTGCAGCGGCGGGTGAGTCGACATGAGCGACTCGAGTCCGAAGCCTCCACCACCGCGCCCCTTGGAGAAGGCAGGCACGAAGGCGAAGGAGGCCACAGGCTCCATCTGGCGCAGATCCCTCGTGGGGATACTGGCCATGTCACCGGACACATTCTGCAGCGCGGTGGCGAGCGCGGTCGGCTTGCCCGTCACCATGGCCGCGCCCCGATCCGCACCGAGCTCGCGATAGCGCGACAGCGCCCGGATGAGCAGGAAGGAAATGCAGTACACGAGGACGCTCACGACCATCACCGCGAGGAAGATCAACGCGGTGTTCTGATCGCGGCGGTCGCGCATCATCGAGCCCCACATCGCCGAGCGCACCATGAAGCCGGCGAGGATCGCGCTGAACGACGCGATCGTCATCACCGTCACGTCCTTGTGCGCCACATGAGAGAGCTCGTGCGCCAGGACCCCCTCGAGTTCATCCCGGTCGAGACGACGGAGCAGTCCGGTCGTCACCACGATGACTGACCTTTTGGCAGTGCGCCCCGTGGCAAAGGCATTGGGAGCATCGTTCTCGGCAATGGCGATACGCGGCTTCTCCATATCGGCCATCGCGCAGAGGCGATCGACAAGCCCATGGAGCTGTGGCGCCTGCTCCGGCGTAACGACATGCGCCTTCATCGCACCCATGGCCAGGGAGTCGGAGAACCACCACTGACCAAAGAGGAGTGCGCCGCTGATGCCGAGCACCCAGATGGCGCTCACGCCCAGGGCGTACATCACCGCGGCGAGGATGACGTAGAGCAGGCCGAGCCCGAACATCGTGCCGAACATGCGGGCAGTGAGGCCACGATCGGTGCCGTAGCGGGTGCGAGCCATATCGAGTTGTCGGGCCCCCTAGGCCTTATCGCCCTCGATGGCGGCCGGATTGCCCCCGGATCCGAGCTCGAGCCGCATGCGCGCGAGCTCGTCGTCGACCTGGCTCTGGCTCGCCATGCGCTCGAGCTCGATGGTGAGGTTGTCCTTGCCGGTGCTCGACACATCCTCGAGAGCACCCGAGGCCACGAGTTCGTCGATGGCACCTGCACGCGCCTGCATCTGCGCCGTCTTGTCCTCGGCGCGCTGCACCGCAAGGCCGACGTCGCCGAGTTCGCTGGAGATTCCGGCGAACGCCTCGTTGATCTTGGTCTGCGCCTCCGCAGCGGAGTACGTGGCCTTGATGGTCTCCTTCTTGGTGCGGAAGGCATCGACCTTGGCCTGAAGCTGCTGCGACGCGACGACAAGCTTCTCCTCCTGGTCCTGCAACTGCGCGAGCTGCACCTGGAGGTCGGCGATCTGCTGCTGCAGACCGCTCTTGCGGGTGAGAGCCTCGCGCGCCAGGTCCTCACGACCACCAGCGAGCGCGGCCTTGGCCTGCTCAGTGAGCTTGTCGGTCTGCTGGGCGAGGTTCTGGATCTGCAGTTCGATGCGCTTGCGGCTCGTGGAGACGTCAGCCACTCCCCGGCGTACCTTCTGGAGAAGCTCCAGCTGCTTCTCGTACGAGTAGTCGAGCGTCTCGCGGGGATCCTCTGCCTTATCTAGGGCCTTGTTGGCCTTCGAGGCGAAGATGAGCTTGAAGCGCTGCCACAGACCCATGGTGTCCTCCTACCGGCGTCCACCCGTCGGGTGGCGATCTCCCTCCAGACTAGGGGGGACCGGCCGAGGTTGCGTCCCAGGCCGCCCAGTCGGACGGCGGGGAGCGGTCACACGGGCTCGGCGATAGATTGCCTGCATGTTCGGACGCAAGCAGGCGCCGGTGGAGGCCACCCCAGAC
>CAJBMR010000244.1 GCA_903954205.1 uncultured bacterium
CCCATCGAGGACCTCGTCGGGGTGCTCGCCGGCACGCCATCCGTTCGTGCCGTGGGGGTCAACTGCACCGCTCCTGAACATGTGGAGTCCATACTCTTGCGACTCAGCGACGCGGGTGCTCCGGCCCTTGTGGCGTACCCCAACTCCGGACGCGCATGGTCGCCGACCGCCGGATGGTCGGGTGCAGGGACCGATGTGGGTGAGGATCTCGTCTCACAGTGGCGCCGGGTGCCCGGTGTCGTGTTGATCGGTGGGTGCTGCGGCGTGGGCCCCGAGGCCGTGTCGGCGATCGCTCGCACGCTGCGTGACTAGTCGTCCCGGTGCGGCCGATCCTGCACCCGATCGACCGCAAAGGCGCGGCCCTGGCCGGTGATCACGATCGTGATCGCGGGGCCGTCGCCACTGCGGTGACCGACGCGCCTATCCCACGTCGTGGCGGACACCTGGGCGTCCGCGGTCTTCCACGTGACAGATCCCCGACCGCGCAGCCAGGTGCGCAACTCGCGAGCGCCGTGGGGCACCTCCTCTGCGATGCGCCACGTGCGGGCGAGAAGGGTCGCTGGAGTCACATCGGCTGTGAGCCAGCCACCCCCGTCGAGCCGATCGGCCCCGAGGTGCACAGCCAGGTCACCGAGAAGCGATCCTCGGGCGATGGCCGGGCTTGGCTCGACCAGGAAGCGCCTTGCCTGATCGGTCGTGGGCCCCGCTGCCGGGGGTTCCGCGCGCGGTGCCTCGAGGGACTCGGCTCGGTCTGCCGTCAGGGCAGTCGCTCGCCTCATCGCGCGTCCGAGAGATCCCATCCACACGCTTGCCTCGACTGTCTCGCCGTCGTGGTCGATCCATTCGACATCAGCGCCGGGTGATGCGCGGCGGGCATCGAATCCGGGTGCGACCTTGGCGACGACCGGCATGCGCTCGGAGAGTGCAAGAACCCACGGCCACGGGGGCGACCACTCGGCCGGGTCCGTTGTCGCTCGGCTGCGACCGCCGTCGATACGCCGGGGGCCTCCCGATGTGCGTCGGGCGGGGTCGACGTAAGCCGCGTCGCAGGATTCGAGGATTGACTCGTCGAGCGATAGTGCATCGCCGAGCAGCACGCGCACCCGTTCGGCGTACACGGCGAGATTGACCTCTGCTGCCTCCGCCCGCCATGCATCGAGCTCGACGGCAAGCACGTGGAAGCCGGCCTCCGCGAGCGCTCGCGCATCGACCCCGAGGCCACAGCCGATGTCCGCGATCGTGAACTCGCCCTCACCCAGGCGCTCGGACAGGCGGGCGCTCCGGTAGCGGGCGACGTCGCGGCGTGTGGCCTGCTGGAGCGCCTCCTCCTCGAGGACCATCTCCGCAGCCCAGGGCCCAAGGCGGTCGGCGGCCCGCCGCCGCAGCCGGACCTGGGTAGCGAGGGCCGCCAGGACGGCGGGATCCGCCTCCGGGTGGCGCTCACGCAGCTTCGTGAATGCTCCGGGGTCGGCCGTATCCGGCAGGGCGGCTACGGCCGACTGAAGGGCCTGGGCCTGGGCCGTGACGAGGTCGCGGGGCCGAGGCGTGGTCACGGGGGGAGGCTAGCGCCGGGCCGACCCGCCGGGCCTCCTGCGGCGGGGCGGGACCTGGCACTCGGTTTGACGGAGTGCTAACGGGCCCCTACAGTGGTCTTTGGCACTCACGCCCGGAGACTGCTAGACCGGGGGAGCGCCACCGGGTCGAACCGGCACCGCGACGACGGGGCGACCACCTCACACACAACACAACCCGGAGGACATCACCGTGTCGGTCTCCATTAAGCCGCTCGAGGATCGCATCCTCGTCCAGACCCTCGACGCCGAGCAGACGACCGCGTCCGGTCTCGTCATCCCCGACACCGCGAAGGAGAAGCCCCAGGAGGGCAAGGTCCTCGCGGTGGGTCCGGGTCGCTTCGACGAGGACGGCGAAAAGCGCATCCCGCTCGACATCAAGGTGGGCGACGTCGTCATCTACTCGAAGTACGGCGGCACCGAGGTCAAGTACAACAACGAGGAGTACCTCATCCTCTCGGCCCGCGACGTTCTCGCGGTCGTAGAGAAGTAGGTCATCCCAACCCCACGTGTGGCGCCGGGTCAGTAGCCAGTCCCCAGGGACGGCGCCGACCCGGCGCACGCGTGGACCTGCACTCTTCAATTCCACGCTCTTCAACTCCGCACGCAGCGCATTCCCAAGACTGAAGTGAAGGACCCCTCATGGCCAAGATCCTCGAGTTCGACGAGTCCGCCCGCCGCAGCCTTGAGCGCGGTGTCAACCAGCTCGCCGACACCGTCAAGGTGACCCTCGGCCCGCGTGGCCGCAACGTGGTCATCGACAAGAAGTGGGGCTCGCCCACGATCACCAACGATGGCGTCACGATTGCTCGGGAGATCGAGCTGGAGGACCCCTACGAGAACCTCGGCGCCCAGCTCGTCAAGGAGGTCGCCACCAAGACCAACGACATCGCGGGAGATGGCACCACTACGGCCACGGTCCTCGCCCAGGCGATGGTGAAGGAGGGTCTGCGCCAGGTCGCTGCCGGCGCCAATCCGATGTCCCTGAAGAAGGGCATCGATGCAGCTGTCGCCTCGATGAACGACGCGCTCACCACGGCCGCCCGCGAGGTGCAGGGCCGCGAGGAGATCGCCCAGGTCGCCACCATCTCTTCCCAGGACGCCGAGGTCGGCTCGCTCATTGCCGATGCATTCGACAAGGTCGGCAAGGACGGTGTGATCTCCGTCGAGGAGTCCAGCGTCGCCGAGATGGGCCTGGAATTCACCGAGGGCATGCAGTTCGACAAGGGCTACATCTCGCCGTACTTCGTCACGGACGCCGAGCGCATGGAGGCTGTCCTCGAAGATGCCAGCATCCTGCTCGTCCAGGGCAAGGTGTCGAGCGTCTCGGAGCTGCTGCCCGTGCTCGAGAAGGCCTCCCAGACTGGCAAGCCGCTGCTCATCATCGCGGAGGACGTCGACGGCGAGGCCCTGTCGACCCTCGTCGTCAATCGCATCCGCGGCACTTTTGCCTCGTGCGCCGTGAAGGCTCCCGCGTTCGGCGATCGCCGCAAGGCGGTCCTGCAGGACATCGCGATCCTCACGGGCGCCCAGGTGGTCGCTCCTGAGGTCGGGCTCAAGCTCGACCAGGTCGGCCTCGAGGTGCTCGGTCATGCCCGCCGCATCGTCGTCACGAAGGACGACACCACGATCGTGGACGGCGGAGGCGACAAGCAGGCCGTGACCGACCGCATCTCTCAGATCCGCCAGGAGATCGAGCGCACCGACTCGGATTGGGACCGTGAGAAGCTCCAGGAGCGCCTCGCCAAGCTTTCCGGCGGTGTCGTCGTCATCAAGGTCGGCGCTCACACCGAGGTCGAGCTCAAGGAAAAGAAGCACCGCGTCGAGGACGCAGTCTCAGCGACTCGCGCCGCCATCGATGAGGGCATCGTCGCTGGCGGTGGCACCGCGCTGGTGCATGCCAGCAAGTCCCTTGAGGGCGACCTTGGCAAGTCCGGTGACGAGGCGACCGGCGTGTCCGTCGTGGCCAAGGCCGCCGTCGAGCCGATGCGCTGGATCGCCGAGAACGCCGGTGAGCAGGGCTACGTCGTCGTGAGCAAGGTCGCCGAACTTCCTGTGGGACAGGGGCTCAACGCCGCCACGGGCGTCTACGAGGACCTCATCGCCGCGGGTGTCATCGACCCCGTCAAGGTCACCAAGTCTGCGCTCACCAACGCCGCGTCCATCGCGGGCATGCTGCTCACGACCGAGGCGCTTGTCGTCGAGAAGCCCGAGGTTGAGGAGCCCGCGGCCGGACACGGCCACGGGCACGGCCATCACGGCCACAGCCACTAGTCGCACCACGCCGAGTGGTCAGTTGTCGAGTCCTCCTCCCCTAGGGAGGCACTCGATAACTGACCACTCGCTGCGTGAGGGGCCCTTGTCACTGGCCGCATGGAAGTGGCTACGCGACGAGAAGCCCCATCTCGGCACAAAACAAGAAACCCCTCCCGGATCGCGGGAGGGGTTTCTTGAGTCTGGTCAGACAGCTGTCGCGAGGCGACGGCGCTGCTGCTGGTAGATCGCTTCGCGATCGTCCTCGCTCATGCCACCCCACACGCCGTAGGGCTCACGAACCGCCAGGGCATGGGCTGCGCACTGGGTCAGGACCGGGCAGGCGGCGCACACAGCCTTGGCTGCTCGCTCTCGTGCCTCGCGGGCGGGGCCACGCTCGCCCTCGGGGTGGAAGAACGCGTCGGGGTCCTCTCCGCGGCAAGCGCCGCTGAGCTGCCAGTCCCAGATGTCCGCATTGGGCCCGGGGAGCCGGGAAATGTCCGCCATCGTCGTGCCTCCTGCCCGTAGGTGATTCCTCGACCCTAGCAATCGCGTCATAAGTTGGTCAAGAGGGTGAGATGAACAATTTATGAGCTGATTCACGCCTCAGGATGCGCCCTGACCCATGAGGCGGAGAATGGGGCCATGTCCACGGGTCCCGGCGAGGCGACTGCTGCGGCTCCCATGTCGCCTCCGGGGCTCACGGTGGCCGCTGTCGCCCGCCGACTCGGGGTCGCCCCGGCGACACTGCGCACCTGGGATCGTCGCTACGGCCTCGGGCCGAGCCAGCACTCGGCGGGTGCGCACCGTCGCTACTCGCCCGCGGATGTCGAGCGACTCGAGCGCATGCGGCGACTGGTGCTGTCCGGTGTGCCGCCGGCGGAGGCAGCCCGGGTGAGCCAGGCGGTCGGTCTCGATGGCGATGACCCGATCGGCGGCGCGCCGCTTGTCGACGTGTCGGCGAGGCAAGGTGGCGGTCACGTCGTCGCTATCCCTGGGGGCACGCCTAATGCACGGGGTCTCGCTCGCGCAGCCATCGCACTTGATGCGGACTCATGCCGCAGCATCGTGGGCGAGACGCTTGACCGCCGCGGAGTCGTCTGGACCTGGGATCACCTCATCGTGCCCGTGCTCATCGGCGTCGGCCAGAAGTGGGAGCAGTCGGGCAGCGGCATCGATGTCGAGCATGTCCTCTCCGAGGCGATTCAGGCGGAATTCAGTGAGCGCGTCAGCCGAGCCCCCGCCACATCGCCGGCCACCGTCCTGCTCGCGGCTGCACCAGGGGAACTGCACGTGCTCCCCATGTGGGCGCTGGCTGCAGGACTAGCGGAGCGTCAGGTCGCGATGCGCATGATGGGCGCGCGCACGCCCGCCGGGGCCCTGGGGCAGGCGATGCGACGTATCGGACCCGGTGCCGTGCTCGTGTGGTCCCAAACCCCTGAGTCGGGTGACCCTGCCGAGTTGGTCGTCCTGCCCGAGCTGCGGCCCGAGCCGCTCATCCTCCTGGGAGGCCCCGGCTGGTGGCCCGTCGCACCGCCGCGTGGCGAGCGGGTCTCCGACCTCTCCGAGGCCATCACGATGCTGGCGCGCGCCGCTGGCGCCTGATGGTGCCGGCCTCCCCTTCCTCGATTTGGGCACGCGGTGTCGACCTCGGCGCCCGTGGCAGGTACGCCGAGTCGGCCGAGCACTTCGCGGGACTGCTCGGAGTAGACGACAGGTGGAAGTCCCTCGCGCTCTCGTCACTTGCGAGCCATCGGCGCCAGATCGGAGACGCCGCGGGAGCTGCCGATCTCGACGCCGAAGCGCTGCTGGGCGCAACCGATGCGGAGTCGCGCGCGGATGCGCTCATCGGGCTCGCCGCCGACGCCGTCGCCTCGGCTGATCCCGCACGCGCGACGGTGTGGCATGTCGAGAGCGCACAGCCTGCGACCTCGGGGTGGCGGACTCTCACGCGGTGGCACTGGGTCGGTGCAGAACTCGCTTTGCTCGCAGGCGACAAGGCAACTGCCACCGAGCATGCACGGCAGGCCATCGCCACCTGCCTCGACCACTCTCCTCGGCATTCAGCCAAGTCCCGCATCGTCCTCGCCGCCGTCACCGGCGACGTCGATGACCTGGTCGCCGTCGGCCCCATCCTGGCCTCGGAGGGGTGGGTCACCCTGGAGTGGCCGCTGGCTCTCGTCGCGGCCGACCATGCCCCGCTGGCGCCCCCCTCGTGGCTGGGTGAGGCATGGGAGGCCGGCCGGGGAGCGACGTACACGATCGAGGAGTGCCTGCCTGCGGGACTGCAGCCCGTGTGGCGGAGCCATCCGGGCGTCCGCCGCCTGCGTGAGGATCGGCCCCCGACCGGGGGCGAGTAGCCTGACGCCATGTCGGACGGACCCTCCCTGCCCGAGCCCTTCGCCTACCTCGGGCTGACCTTCGACGATGTGCTGCTGCTCCCCGCAGAGTCCGACGTCGTTCCCAGCGAGGTCGACACCACGAGCCGCCTCACGCGCAATATCAGCGTGAAGGTGCCGCTCCTCTCGAGCGCGATGGATACGGTCACCGAGGCACGCATGGCCATCGCCATGGCCCGCCAGGGCGGCGTGGGAATCCTGCATCGCAATCTCTCTATTGAGGATCAGGCCGCGCAGGTCGACATGGTCAAGCGCTCCGAGGCAGGCATGGTGAGCAATCCGGTGACCTGCGGCCCCGACAACACGCTGGCGGAGGTCGACACCCTCTGCGCCCGTTATCGGGTGAGCGGCGTGCCTGTCGTCGACGAGAGCCAGATGCTCCTCGGCATCATCACCAATCGCGATATGCGGTTCGAAGACGATATGGGCCGTCGGGTGAACGAGGTGATGACGCCGATGCCGCTCATCACCGCTCCGGTGGGTGTCGATCCCGAGGAGGCGCTGCGCATCCTCGCGACGCACAAGGTCGAGAAGCTCCCCCTCGTTGACGCCCACGGTCGACTCGGAGGCCTCTTCACCGTCAAGGACTTCGTCAAGTCCGACAAGTACCCCCTGGCGACCAAGGACGCCCACGGTCGACTCATCGTGGGTGCCGCGGTGGGTGTTGGCCCCGACGCAGAGAAGCGCGCACACGACCTCATCGATGCGGGTGTCGACCTACTCATCGTTGACACCGCGCACGGTCACTCGCGCGCCGTTGTCGAGATGGTGGCCTTGCTCAAGCGCACCACGTCGGTCGACGTGGTCGGCGGCAATGTGGCGACCCGCGAGGGTGCCCTCGCGCTCGTCGAGGCG
>CAJBMR010000245.1 GCA_903954205.1 uncultured bacterium
GCCGAGGACAAGCCGGTGAAGAAGGCCGCAGCCAAGAAGGCTGCCGAGGACAAGCCGGTGAAGAAGGCCGCAGCCAAGAAGGCGGCCGCTGCAGACAAGCCGGTCAAGAAGGCGGCCGCTGCAGACAAGCCGGTGAAGAAGGCTGCAGCCAAGAAGGCCGCCGAGGACAAGCCGGCAAAGAAGGCGGCTGCCAAGAAGGCTGCTGCCGAGGACAAGCCGGCAAAGAAGGCGGCAGCCAAGAAGACTGCTGCAGCGGCCGTCCCGCTCTTCCAGCCCCCCGACCCCACCGCTGCAAGGGCCGCTTCCCCGACCCGCCGTGGCAGCACGACAGGGGCGGCTTCGCCGACCCGCCGTGCCCAGGCAGCAGCCTCGGATGCCGATGACGCCCCCGAGGGTGAAGAGGGCGGCTCGCGCCGCCGTCTCCGCCGCGGGGGTCGCGGTCGTCGCTCATCCGGTGACGCCGAGGGCGCCGAGCTGACATCGAGCGCAGGGCCCGACTCCGACGGCCCCTCTGACGCTGACGAGGGCGAGGGCCGCGGCTCATCGACCCGCCGCCGTCGTCGTCGCCGCCGCCGCGGCCAGGACGCGGGCGTCGACCCCGAGGATCCCGAGCGCACGACCGTCCACGTCCGCGAACCCCGCTCGCGCAACGACGAGGCGACCGCACTCAAGGGCTCTGTGCGACTGGAAGCCAAGCGTCAGCGCCGCCGCGAGGGCCGTGATGCCGGGCGACGTCGTGCCCCGATCCTCACCGAGGCCGAGTTCCTCGCGCGTCGCGAGTCGGTGGACCGCGTCATGGTCGTCCGTCAGTCGGAGGGTCGCACCCAGATCGCCGTGCTCGAAGACGGCGTACTCGTCGAGCACTACGTCGATCGCGGCACCTCCAACTCGATGGTCGGCAATGTCTACCTCGGTCGCGTGCAAAACGTCCTGCCCTCCATGGAGGCCGCATTCGTCGACATCGGGCGCGGACGCAACGCCGTCCTCTACGCCGGCGAGGTCAACTGGGATGCCGCCGGACTCGAGGGGCAGCCGCGTCGTATCGAGATGGCACTGAAGTCCGGCGATCCCGTCCTCGTGCAGGTCACCAAGGACCCGATCGGCCAGAAGGGCGCGCGTCTCACGAGCCAGGTGTCACTGCCGGGCCGCTATCTCGTCTACGTGCCCGATGGCTCCATGACGGGCATCTCGCGCAAGCTCCCCGACACCGAGCGCACTCGACTCAAGAGCATCCTCAAGAAGGTCATGCCCGAGGGCGCCGGCGTCATCGTCCGCACGGCCGCGGAGGGCGCCAGCGAAGAAGAGCTCACGCGCGACGTGCAGCGCCTTCAGGCCCAGTGGGAAGAGATCGAGCAGGCGGCGGCCAAGGCCCAGCCCCCGGCCCAGCTCAGCGCTGAGCCTGACCTCGCCGTCAAGGTCATCCGCGATGTATTCAACGAGGACTTCGCCAAGCTCGTTGTCTCCGGATCCGGCGTGGCCACAGACGTCCGCGCCTACGTCGACGCGGACGCCCCCGACCTTGCCGCACGCGTGGAGACCTGGACGGACAGCAAAGATGTCTTCGCTGCGTTCCGCGTCGAGGAGCAGCTCACCAAGGCACTCGATCGCAAGGTATGGCTGCCGTCCGGTGGCTCTCTCGTCATCGATCGCACCGAAGCGATGACTGTCATCGACGTCAACACCGGCAAGTTCGTCGGCCAGGGTGGCAACCTCGAGGAGACCGTCACCAAGAACAACCTGGAGGCGGCCGAGGAGATCGTGCGTCAACTCCGGTTGCGCGACATCGGCGGCATCATCGTCGTGGACTTCATCGACATGGTCCTGGAGTCCAACCGGGACCTCGTCTTGCGTCGGCTCGTGGAGTGCCTCGGCCGTGACCGCACCAAGCACCAGGTCGCCGAGGTCACTTCGCTGGGCCTGGTCCAGATGACGCGCAAGCGCATCGGCCAGGGGCTGCTCGAGGTCTTCTCGACCACGTGCGACTCCTGCGGCGGCCGCGGCCACCACGTGTCCCTCCACCTGCCGGAGGCCGAGGCCAAGCCGGTCATCGCCAAGGCGGGCAAGCGCAAGGGCAAGGGCGTGGATCCCGCCGACGTCATCGCCAAATCTGTCGGAGCAGCGCCCGAGGAGGAGGCCCCCGAGGACTGAGGCCCCGGATTGGCCCCTGGAGGGGCCTGTCGGGTAGCCTTTCCCCTCGGCGCTGCGGCGCCCCCCGGCCCATCTGGGCCGACCACCCCGAGGAGCACCACGTGTACGCCATCGTCCGCGCCGGAGGCCGGCAGGAGAAGGTCGCTGTCGGCGACGTCGTCGTCATGGACCGCGTCCAGGCCGAGCCCGGTGCCACCGTGACTCTTCCCGCCCTCATGCTCGTCGACGACGGTGCCGTGACCACCGATCCTGCGAAGCTCGCGGGCATCTCCGTCAAGGCCGAGGTCGTCGGTCACGAGCGCGGCCCCAAGATCCGCATCCTCCGCTACAAGAACAAGACCGGCTACCGTCGCCGTCAGGGCCACCGTCAGGACCTCACGCGCGTCAAGGTCACCGACATCACGAAGGCGAAGGCGTGACTCATGGCTCATAAGAAGGGCGCATCCAGCTCCAGGAACGGCCGCGACTCCAACGCCCAGCGGCTCGGCGTCAAGCGCTTTGGTGGCCAGGCGGTCAACACGGGCGAGATCATCGTGCGCCAGCGTGGCACGCACTTCCATCCCGGTTTCAACGTCGGCCGTGGCAAGGACGACACCCTTTTCGCCCTCAGCGCTGGCCGCGTTGAGTTCGGTACCTTCCGCGGACGCCGCGTCGTCAACATCGTCGTCGACGCCTGACGCTTCGCGGTCCTTTCGACCGCATCGGAGACCTGCGCGATGACCACCTTCGTCGACCGGGTCGACCTGCATGCCTCCGCTGGCGACGGCGGTAACGGCTGCGCCTCGGTCCACCGTGAGAAGTTCAAGCCCCTAGGCGGTCCCGACGGCGGCAATGGCGGGCGTGGCGGCAATGTCGTCCTCGTCGTAGACCCCAGCGTGACCACCCTCATCGGCTTCCATCACCGCCCTCACCAGCGCGCCACCAGTGGCAAGCCGGGCCAGGGCTCGAATCGCAACGGTGCTGACGGGGATGACGTCATCCTGGCCGTGCCCGACGGCACCGTGATCCTCGATGGCCAGGGCGAGATCCTCGCGGACCTGACGGGCAATGGCACGACCTATGTCGTCGCCCGCGGTGGACGCGGTGGTCTCGGCAACGCCGCCCTCGCATCGCAGCGACGCAAGGCGCCGGGCTTCGCACTAAAGGGTGAGCCGGGGGAGCACCACGACGTCGTCCTCGAGCTCAAGTCCGTGGCCGATGTGGCGCTCGTCGGCTATCCCAGTGCTGGCAAGTCCAGTCTCATCGCGGCGCTGTCCTCGGCCAGGCCCAAGATCGCGGATTACCCCTTCACGACGTTGGTGCCCAACCTCGGTGTCGTCACGGCCGGTGACGTGACCTACACGATCGCCGACGTCCCTGGGCTCATCCCCGGCGCCAGCGAGGGCAAGGGTCTCGGGCTTGAGTTCCTGCGCCACATCGAGCGCTGCTCGGTGATCGTCCATGTCATTGACGCAGCGTCCCTGGAGTCCGACCGTGAGCCCCTCGCCGACCTCGACGTCATCGAGGCCGAGTTGGCGGCGTACGGCGGACTTGCCGATCGGCCCCGTCTCGTCGCTCTCAACAAGATCGACCTGCCCGATGGCCGTCTCGTCGCGGACATGGTGGCCCCGCTCCTGGCGGAGCGCGGGCTTCCCGCCTTCGAGGTCTCCGCCGTGAGTCGCGAGGGTCTGCGCGAACTCTCCTTCGCGATGGCCGCCCTGGTCGCTGCGCACCGGGTCGCGACCGCTGACGTCACACCCACCCGCATCATCATCACGCCGCCTGCGGTCGATGACACCGGCTTCGAGGTCCGTCGAGAGCCTCATCCCGAGACCGGCGAGCCGATGTACCGCGTGACGGGCACACGCCCGGAGCGGTGGGTGCGGCAGACGGACTTCGCCAACGAAGAGGCCGTGGGATACCTCGCCGATCGACTTGCACGCCTCGGCGTCGAGGAGCAGCTCCTGGCGCAAGGTGCCACCCCCGGCAGCACCGTCGTCATCGGGCCCGGCGATGATGCCGTGGTGTTCGACTGGGAGCCGACCATCACTGCGGGCGGTTCGGCGGCGACGGGTCCGCGCGGCACCGATCGGCGCCTGGAGGACTGGTGAGTCCCCGCGCGATGCGGTCGGCTGTAGGTGATGCGCGCCGCATCGTCGTCAAGGTGGGCTCCTCCTCGCTCACGAAGTCGGGCGGCGGCGTCGACGTCGAACGCATCACGCAACTCGTCGATGTCTTCGCTGACCGGGTTGCCGCCGGCAGCCAGGTGATCCTCGTCTCCAGTGGAGCGATCGCGACCGGGTTTCCCATGCTGGGGCTGGGCCGTCGCCCGCGTGACCTGGCGACGCAGCAGGCCTCGGCAAGTGTCGGCCAAGGGGTGCTGCTTGCCCAGTACTCCCTGTCCTTCGCGGCACGTGACATCACGGTCGGCCAGGTCCTGCTCACAGCAGACGACATGACGCGCCGCACCCACTACCGCAATGCACAGCGCACCCTCGACAGGCTCCTCGAGATGGGCGTGGTGCCGATCGTCAACGAGAACGACACCGTGGCCACCGATGAGATCCGCCTCGGCGATAACGATCGCCTCGCTGCGCTGGTCGCCCACCTGGTCCGTGCGGACGCGCTCGTGCTGCTCTCGGATGTCGACGGGCTCTACGACGGCCCCCCGGGCAAGGGCGATGCTCACCTCATCCCCGAGGTCCACGACATGGCCGACCTGTCCGATGTGTCCATCGGCGGCGTGGGATCCGGCGTAGGCCTCGGCGGCATGGCTACCAAGGTCGAGGCAGCGCGCATCGCGACGGCCGCGGGGATCCCCGTGGTCCTCGCGCACGCGGGATCTGCTCGCGAGGCGCTGGCCGGCCACGACACAGGGAAGGTATTCCTCCCCACGGGACGCCGTACTCCCACGCGCCTCCTGTGGCTCGGACATGCCAGCACGCCCCAGGGGCGACTCCACCTCGATGCCGGAGCCGCTCGTGCGGTGACCGTGCGCCGCACCTCACTGCTGCCCGCAGGTGTCACGCGAGTGGAGGGTGAGTTCACAGCAGGTGACCCGGTGGACCTTCTCGACGAAAACGGCCACACGATCGCTCGCGGACTGGTCAACTACGACTCAGCGGAACTCCCCGGGCTCCTCGGCCGGTCCACTCGGGATCTTGCTCGAGAGCGCGGACCCGAGTACGAACGCGAAGTCGTCCACCGCGACGACATCGTTGTCCTCTCCGGAGTGCCGCGCGACTGACGTCGGCAGCGAGGGAGGAGGGCCACATGGCGACCCCGGAGCCCGAGTCCTTGACGTCCCTGTGGTTTGTCACCGTCACCGTCGCGGGCGAAGTCGTCGACGCCCACGCCATCCGATCCGGACTTGAACGCCTCTCGCATGAGCATCCCTTCCTCCTCTCGGGGCGCTACGCCGCCGACCGCGCAGAGGTGCGCTACTGGGAGGAGGCTCCCGATGCCCGGTCCGTCCTCGAGCTCGCGGTGGGCCTGTGGCACGAGCACCGCGCCTCCGCGGGCCTGCCCGACTGGGAGGTCGTGGGCGTCGAGGTGATCGATCGCGAGACCTTCCACCGGCGGGGCCGCCACATGGGCCAAGGCCCCGGGCTCATTGCCGCGGGCGGGGTGTCTCCCCTCTAGCAGCGGCGTACCCTGAGTGCCATGTCCGATGACCGCGTCGAAATCCTCGCCTGCGCCCAGCGCGCCCGAGAGGCCGCCACCGTCCTGCGCGGTGTCACGCGCGAGCGCAAGGATGCCGCCCTGCGGGCCTGTGCCCTTGCCCTTCGCGCGGAGACCCCGCGCATCGTCGAGATCAATGCCCGTGACACCGACCGGGCGCGCGAGGCGGGCACGAGCCCGGCGCTCATCGACAGGCTCACCCTTGATGCGCCGCGCATCGACGCCATTGCGACGGCACTCGAGGAGGTCGCTGACCTGCCGGATCCCGTCGGTGACGTCGTGCGCGGCTACACCCTGCCCAATGGCCTGCAGGTGCGCCAGATCCGTGTGCCCATGGGCGTCGTCGGCATCATTTACGAGGCGCGCCCCAACGTCACCGTGGATGCCGCCGGCCTGTGCCTGAAGAGCGGCAACGCTGCTCTGCTGCGTGGCTCATCTTCCGCGCAGGCAACCAACGAGGTGCTCGTCGATGTCTTGCGTGGTGCACTCGTGGCGAGTGGCCTTCCCGCCGATGCCGTGCAGCTCGTCCCGGGCACATCGCATGAATCCGTGAAGCACCTCATGACCGCGCGCGGCCTTGTCGACGTGCTCATTCCGCGTGGGGGAGAGGGTCTCATTCGCAGCGTCGTAGAGGGTTCCACCGTGCCCGTCATCGAGACCGGTGTGGGCAATTGCCATGTCTACGTCGACGAGCACGCCGATGTGGACATGGCGGTGCGCCTGCTGCTCAACTCCAAGGCTCAGCGTGTCAGCGTGTGCAATGCGGCCGAGACGCTGCTGGTGCACCGAGACATCGCCGACCGCTTCCTGCCTGCCGCCATGGCGGCGCTGCGCGAGGCTGGGGTCACGGTGCACGGTGACGACGCGATGATTGCTCAGGCGCAGGCGGCTGGCACTGCATGCGCCCCCGTGACCGACGAGGATTGGGCGGCTGAGTACTACTCGCTGGATATCGCCGCGGGGATCGTGGACAACCTGGACGAGGCACTGGAGCACATCCGACGCTGGTCGTCCGGGCACACCGAGCTCATCGTCACCGACTCCCAGTCCGCGGCCCAAGCCTTCATCGCCGGGGTGGATGCGGCGGCCGTCATGGTCAATGCCTCGACCCGATTCACCGATGGGGGGGAATTCGGCTTCGGCGCGGAGATCGGCATCTCGACCCAGAAACTGCACGCGCGCGGCCCCATGGGGCTGCCCGAGCTGACCACCACGACCTACGTCGTCATGGGGGATGGACACGTGCGGGGCTAGCCCCAGGGCAGCGGCTAGGCTGGGTATGTCGCAGGGACCTGGTCCCCCGAAGGAGGAGTGCCATGAGCCCGCTTACCGCCGCCGTATGGGCCTCGGCCGAGGGTGCTGAGGGTGCCGTCGTGTCCCCGTACGTCTTCGGGGGCGTGGCACTCGCAATCCTCGTGGGCCTGCTCATCGTGACCATGCTCATCAACGTCGACCGCTGACGGCTGGCTCCTCGGGAGTGACATGCGCATCGGGGTGATGGGCGGCACCTTCGACCCGATCCATATCGGTCACCTCGTCGCGGC
>CAJBMR010000246.1 GCA_903954205.1 uncultured bacterium
GGTGTCGGTGTCGGCGTGGGTGTCGGAGTGGGCGTGGGTGTCGGCGTGGGAGTCGGTGTGGGAGTCGGTGTCGGCGTGGGTGTCGTTGACGCCCCCATGAGATCCCTCAGCAGCCCCATTTTATCGGTGTGCACCGTCCGCCAGTCGTCGGTGAGCACGCCACCGGTGTCGCCGGAGTTCGGATTCCACGACCAGAAGGTCCAGCTCATGCCCTTGGACTTCATGTACGACGTGAACTGGGTGATCCAGCGGCCCTCGACCGTGGTGGGCGAGACGCTCTTGGCGCCGAACTCACCGACGAAGATGGGCGCGATGCCCTGCTCGTGGATGTAGCCGAAGCCCTTCTGCCAGCGATCGGCGAGGATCGCCGCCATGTTGGGGTCGGAGAACCACGGCTGCGCGAAGACGCCGGGGCCGTACTCGTGGGGTGAGTAGACCAGGCGATTGGCGACGGGGAGACGCACGGGGTTGTTGCGCACTCCCTCGAGGTTGCCGCCCCACCAGTGCCGGTCCAGCTGCTGGCCGCCAGCCACGGGCCCTTCGATGCCCTCGACGACGATGAGCACCTCGGGGTTGCGGGCGAGGACAGCGGCACCCGCGCGCTCGGCGGCGCGGCGCCAGTCGGTGGCGAGGCCGGTGCCCCATGTGGCGGGGCCGTGGGGCTCGTTCTTGAGATCGAAGGCCACGACGTGATCAGAGGCGGCGTACCGCGTGGCAAGCATCTCCCAGGTGGAGATCCAGTCAGCCTCGGTGAATCCGCCCTGGCCGTACCAGAGGCCATCCATGAAGCCGTCATTCGACTGTGAGTGGTTGTCGAGGATGACCATGAGTCCCAGGCGACCGGCCTCGGCGATGACGGCGTCCATGACCTGCAGCGGTGTCTTGCCCTGGAGGTCGGCGTTGCGGCCGCCGCCGTAGTCGATGCCGGTGGTGGTCGTGCCTCGCATGGCCTGCAGGGAGAAGGGGATGCGGATCGTGTTGAAGCCCAGGTCATCGATCTGCTTGAGCATGTCCTTGTAGTCGCGCGTCCACAGCCCGTGGGGTGCCTGGTTGGAGGTCTCGAGACCGAACCAGTTGACGCCCTGCCAGATCACCGTCTTGCCTTGCGAGTCGGTGATGCGGTTGCCCGAGGTCACGAGCGGGTAGTCGATCGCGCCGGTGGTCGGCGTAGGAGTCGGAGTCGGTGTGGGCGTCGGCGTCACCGTGCCGGATGAGTCGAGGGTGACATCGGAGCATGAGTAGAAGGCCTCGGTCGAATCGCTGCGCTGCCAGACGGTGTAGAGGATGTGCCGGCCTTGGCGTGCGGGCATGTCGACGCGCATCGTCGTGACTGCCTCCAGCGGGCGGAATCCGGTGTCGTGTACGAGCTCGAGGTCGGACCACTTCAGCGGCTTGGTGACGTCGAAGCCCGCCTTGGTGAGGTAGACGCGGAAGTAGCGCGTCGCGTGCGGCGCGGTGGACTCCCAGCGCAGCGTGTACTTGCCGTCGGCGTCGGGCCGCAGGTTCGTCGCCTTCCACTGGGTGGACGGGGTATCGAAGGCGGCGTACTTGCTGCGCCCCGCGCTGCAGAGCTGACCGTCCGGGACCAGCGCCTGATGGTTGCCGTTGGCCGCGGGCTGGTTGACCTCGGTCCAGTCGTAGAGGGCCTGCGGGTTGGCCTGCCAGGCGGCGGCGCACATCGGTGAGCTGCGGTCTCCGTGGAAGCACTCCCAGATTCGAGAAGAGGGAAGGGACAGCGACCCATGAGCCGATGCCGGCGCGGCGATCACAACCCCGGTGACCGCTGCTGCAGCCATGGCGATGAGTGAGGTGGCGATTGCGGTGGTACGTCGCGCGGTGCGCATGAGTCCTCCGTGAGGATGGGGGGAAGCCGTGCGACCACGGTCCCGGTACGGAGGGGTGCGTTGCGCGGTGGTTTCCTTAAACGTGCATCAGAAGTGAGCGTTTCCCGTAGTGGATGCACCTTCATGGAGATTCCTCGAATTTACCCAGAAAGGGACGACCCCCCATCCGCGCAATGGCGGACGGGGGGTCGACATGCCTGAGTGCGGCTACCTCAGCTCGGCATTGAGGGCATCGATGAGCACGCCCTGACGGTCGCTGCTCAACTCCCACAGCATGACGCCGCCGAGCCCGAGGGACTCCAGGTAGCGGGCCTTGGCCTGCATGGACTGCGCGTCGTCGTAGGAAATGAAGACACCGGTGGCCGGATCCCACAGGTAGGGCACCTTGGAGACCGAATCCCAGTAGCGGGTCATCCGCGGCAGGTAGTTGGCCTTGATGTCGTCGTAGTCCAGGACACCCGGCTCCCACGTGCCGGTGGATGCGCCCGTGCCCGAGGAGTGCAGACCGGTGCCGCTGGTGCCGGGCGTCACCCCGCTCCAACCGCGGCCGTAGAGCGGCATGCCGAGCACGAGCTTGTCGGCCGGCATCCCACTGGCGAGGTACGCGCGGACCGAGGCGTCGATGTCGAAGCCCGCCGGTCCGCGATCAGCCGCGGAGCGGTAGAGAGGCGCGTTGTGCCCGGTCGTCTTGTCCCATGAACCGTTGTAGTCGTAGGACATGAGGTTGATCCAGTCGAGCGTCGCCGCGAGCTTGCCGATCTCGAGGTTCTGCAGCGTCGATGGGCCCGCGGGCGCGGCGATGGTGAGGAGGTACTCGCGTCGATCCTCCGCCTCGCGTCGATCGAGCTCGGCGCGGAACTCCTTCATGAGCGTCGTGTAGTTGGCCTTGTCAGCGGCGATGCCCGTGCTGGGACCGCCTGACACGGGGTACTCCCAGTCGATGTCGATGCCGTCAAAGCCGTACTTCTCCATGAAGTCCGCGCAGGACTTCACGAAAGTGGCCCGCTTGGCGGGATCGTTCGCGATTCCGGAGAACTCGCCCGACCAGGTCCACCCGCCCACACTGATGAGCGTCTTGAGGTGGGGGTACTTCGCCTTGAGCTTGAGCAGCTGGTTGAAGTTGCCGCGCATCGCCGTGCTATCCCAGCTGTCGCCTGGGAAGAACTTGTCGACATCGGCGTAGGAGTCGCCGAGCACGCAACGGTTGTTGGCGATGTTGGCGAAGGCATAGTTGATGTGGGTGATTTTGTCGCCGGGGATCTGCGACACCTGATAGTTGCGCCCGTACGTCGACCAGCCCGTGTAGTAGGCGACGACGCGATCGTCACCCGCGGGACCCGGCGTCGGTGTCGGCGTGGGTGTCGGGGTGGGTGTCGGGGTGGGTGTCGGGGTGGGGGTCGGCGTCGGTGTCGGTGTCGGTGTCGGTGTCGGTGTCGGGGTCGGGGTGGGTGTGGGCGTCGGCGTCGGGGTGGGTGTCGGTGTCGGGGTGGGCGTCGGTGTCGGCGTGGGCGTCGTGCCACCGGTCACCGTGATGGCACAGGGCACCGTCGTGCCGCCCAGGGTCGCCGTGCACGTCGTCGGCTTCGGCATGCCGGTGGCCGTCGCGTCCGAGAATCCGAACGTCGTCGAGGCACCCGCAGCAAGCGCGCCGTTCCATGACGCGTTGCTCGCGGTGAGCCTGCCTCCTGTCACGGACCCGGTGGCGTTCCACATCGCTCCGGCCTGACCGGCCCACGGGAACGACACCGACCACGCGGAGGCGGGAGTCGAACGCCCGTTCTTGACGCTCACGTCGACCGTGCGTCCCGTGCCCCAGTCACTGACGGCCTTTACCTCGACCTGCACCGAGCCGGTGCCCGGCGTGGGAGTGGGCGTAGGTGTAGGCGTCGGCGTCGGCGTCGGCGTGGGTGTTGGTGTTGGAGTGGGTGTCGGCGCAGGCGCCGGAGCTGTGCGCGTGGCGCAGTAACCGAAACTCGTCGGGCTGCCGGCCTTCACCATGTGGTTCCAGGCCGCACCGCCGACCGAGATGGTGCCATCGGGTTGCGTGGTGCGTACGCCGTTCCACAGGCTGCTCACCGTGATGCCCTTGGGCAGGTCGACGCGCCAGTGCTTGTCCGTCGTCGACTGCGTGGAGACGATGACGTCGCTGCAGTAGCCCGCGCCCCAGTCACTGGTGACGATAGGAGTCGCGACAACACCCTCGGTCACACCCGGCATGCCGGGCGTAGGAGTGGGCGTCGGCGTAGGCGTAGGAGTGGGCGTCGGAGTAGGCGAGGGCGTCGGCGTCGGCGTCGGCGTACTGCCCGAGCCGTCCAGCGTCACGTCGGCGCACGAGTAGAACGCCTCGGGGGAGTCGCTGCGCTGCCAGACGGTGTAGAGGATGGCCCGGCCGTCGCGCTTGGGCAGGTTCATACGCAGGGTGGCGGTCGCCTCGCGCGCCCGCGGGCCGGAGTCGTGCACGAGTTCGAGGTCGGCCCAGCGCAGTCGCTGCGTCGTGGGATCGAAGCCTTCACGCGTGATGAAGACCTGGTAGTACTGCGTCGCGTGCGGCGCCGACGAGGTCCACGTGAGTGTGTACTTGCCGTCCGAGTCGGGCTTCAGATTGGTCGTCTTCCACTGAGCGGACGGACGATCGAAGATCGCGTACTTCTCGCGCCCCGCGGAGCACAGCTGGCCGTCGGGGATGATCTGCCGGTGCTGGCCTGCGGCGGCACCCTGATTGATCTCATTCCAGTCGTAGAGGGCCTGCGGGCTGGTGCGCCATGCCTCAGCGCACAGTGGCGACGTCCGATCGCCGTAGAAGCACTCCCAGATGCGTGAGGACGGATTCGACATGGATCCGTGAGCTTGCGCTGGTCCCGCGCCCACCCCCACGGCGGTGAGCATCGCCGCGACGATGCTGAACGATCCGATGAGGGCGGTGCCGGCGCGCCGTGAGCGCAGGGCGGTCTTCACGTGAATCTCCTGTCCTGGGCATGACATGCACGGTCGTGCACACCCGAGTGGACTTCCAGCCTCCTGACCGGGTTCCCGGGGTCGCCAGTCGAGAGGCGCGTTCCCAGGGGTTTCTCACGAAGCGCTCAGCGAATCTCATCCGTTCGGCTGACACGGCCTCACCACCTAGGGGACATCTCGGACTCGGCATAGACTCCCCCTGTGGCGCGCGGTGACGGCAGGCTCACGCATGAATTCCTCGGCGATGACCGAGCGCCCCAGGACGCCTGCGGAGTCTTCGGCGTGTGGGCACCGGGTGAGGACGTCGCCAAGCTCACCTACTTCGGCCTCTACGCCCTGCAGCATCGTGGTCAGGAGTCAGCTGGCATCGCGGTGAGCGACGGCCACCGCATCGTCGTCTACAAGGACATGGGCCTGGTCTCCCAGGTCTTCACCGAGGCGAGCCTGGAGTCGCTGCAGGGTCACCTCGCCATCGGCCACACGCGCTACTCCACGACCGGCTCGAGCTGCTGGGACAACGCGCAGCCCACCTTCCGGGCGACCGCCACCGGTCATCTCGCGCTCGCGCACAACGGCAACCTCACCAACACACCTGATCTCGCCGATCGGGTCGCTGCACTCGAGGTCGATCGTGGTGAGTTGCCCCTGGGCACGCCGAAGCCCACGCGGGCGACCTCGGATACCGAGCTGGTCACTGCCCTGATCGCGGCCCACCCCGATGAGTCGATGGAGGTGGCGGCGATGAAGGAGCTGCCGCAGCTCCAGGGCGCCTATTCACTCGTCTTCATGGACGACACGACCCTGTACGCCGCCCGCGATCCGCAGGGCATCCGGCCCCTTGTGCTGGGTCGCCTCGAGCGCGGCTGGGTGGTCGCGAGCGAGACCGCAGCGCTCGACATCGTCGGCGCGTCGTACGTCCGGGAGATCGAGCCGGGTGAGCTCATCGCCATCGACGAGCACGGCCTGCGTGCGCACTGCTTCGCGAAGCCAGAGCCTAAGGGCTGCCTCTTTGAGTTCGTCTACCTTGCCCGGCCTGACACCACCATCTCCGATCGCAGTGTGCAGGCGACGCGCGTCGACATCGGCAAGCGCCTCGCGCGCGAGCACCCCGTCGAGGCCGACCTGGTCATCCCCGTGCCGGAGTCGGGTCGCTACGCCGCGATCGGCTACGCGCAGGAGTCGGGCATCCCCTTCGCCGAGGGCCTGGTGAAGAACTCCTACGTCGGGCGCACCTTCATCCAGCCGTCGCAGACGATTCGCCAGCTCGGCATCCGTCTCAAGCTCAACCCGCTGCGCGAGGTCATTGCCGACCAGCGGCTCGTCGTCGTCGACGACTCGATCGTGCGCGGCAACACTCAGCGCGCCCTCGTGCGAATGCTGCGCGAGGCCGGTGCCCGTGAGGTGCACGTGCGAATCTCCTCCCCGCCGGTGAAGTGGCCGTGCTTCTACGGCATCGACTTCGCCTCTCGCGCCGAGTTGGTCGCCAATGGCCTCTCGGTGGAGGAGATCTGCCGCTCGATCGGTGCCGATTCACTCGGCTACGTCTCGCTCGATCAGCTCGTCGAGGCGACGACGATCCCCAAGGATGACCTCTGCCGGGCGTGCTTCGATGGCGTCTATCCCGTGCCGATCCCGGAGCCCGAGGTCATGGGCAAGCACCTGCTCGAGGGCCTGGAGAAGCGGGTGTCCTCGACTACGCACATCGACGCGCTGCAGCATCCCTGAGTGTCTAGCGCTTCGCCTTCTGCTTGATCACGATCGTGGGATTCGAGAAGTGGAAATTGCGCGCGGCTATCCGTAGGTAGCCGCCGCGAGTGGTGAGAGACGATGTCGACGCCTGCTCATCTCCGTCCTCGGCGTAGACCTCGATAGACAGTCGGTCCTTCAGTTGACGCGGATTGATGTTCCACAGGCATTCAGCCAGTTCTAGTGGAATGAGTGCGTCGAATGACCCCCGGAAGAGTTTGCCCTTGGCGTTGAAATGCGAGCCACTGAGGGGTGTGCGCAGTTCTTGCGCCTCGGGGTCCCAGTCCGGGAGTCCCCACTGCCCGGCGTTCGTCGAGAAGACGGGGAACCGCTCCCCCAAGCAGA
>CAJBMR010000247.1 GCA_903954205.1 uncultured bacterium
ACTGCTCATTGCGGAGATGCTGGCCGACGCGGGCCTGCCCCCGGGCGTCTTCAATGTCGTCCACGGCGACAAGGTGGCCGTGGACCGCATCCTCGAGCACCCCGACATCCAGGCGGTGAGTTTCGTCGGGTCGACCCCCATCGCGAAGTACATCTACTCGACCGGCACGGCCAACGGCAAGCGCGTGCAGGCCCTTGGCGGAGCCAAGAACCACATGGTGGTCCTCCCCGACGCCGACATCGACATGGCGGCCGATGCCGCCGTGAGCGCGGGCTTCGGCTCCGCCGGAGAGCGCTGCATGGCGATCTCGGTCGTCGTGGCCGTGGGTGGCGTGGGCGACAAGCTCGTCGACGCCATCGCAGCTCGCATGCCCAAGGTGAAGGTCGGCCCGGGCACCGACCCCGATGCCGAGATGGGCCCGCTCATCACCGGTGACCATCGCGACAAGGTCGCGTCCTACCTCGCCGGAGCACCGGCCGAGGGGGCCACCATCGTCGTCGACGGCCGCGAGGCGGACCTGCCAACGGACGGATACTTCCTCGGAGTCTCGCTCATCGATCAGGTCAAGCCCGGCATGAAGGTCTACGACGAGGAGATCTTCGGGCCCGTGCTGTCCGTCATGCGGGTCGACACCTACGAGGAGGCAGTCGACCTCATCAACCGCCACCAGTACGGCAACGGGACCGCGATCTTCACGCGGGACGGCGGCGCGGCGCGACAGTTCCAGTTCGATATCCAGGTCGGCATGGTGGGCATTAACGTGCCCATTCCCGTGCCGGTCGCCTACTACAGCTTCGGTGGCTGGAAGGCCTCGCTCTTCGGCGACGCCAACATGTATGGCCCGGCCGGTGTCGACTTCTACACCCGCACCAAGACCGTTACGTCCCGCTGGCCCGATCCCGCGACCTCCTCGGTCGACCTGGGCTTCCCCCGCACCCGCTGACGAAAGGCACATTCGCGACATGGACATGGGCGTCGTTCTCCAGTGCACTCCCCCGGCCTCCCGGGTCGTCGACCTCGCACGCCGGGCCGAGACTCTCGGATTCGACTACGTATGGACCTTTGACTCCCACATCCTGTGGGAGGAGCCGTACGTCATCTACTCCAAGATCCTCGACGAGACACGCAAGGTCATCGTGGGACCGATGGTCACCAACCCGGCGACACGCGACCTCACCGTGACGGCATCCGTCTTCGCCACCCTCAACGAGATGTACGGCGACCGCACCGTCATCGGCATCGGCCGCGGTGACTCGGCCGTGCGGGTGACCAACGGCAAGCCGGTGAGCGTGGGTGAGCTCCGCGAGGCGGTGGTCCAGCTCAAGGACCTCACCAACGGCCGATCGATCGACTACAAGGGCAGCACGATCCGCCTGCCCTGGGCCAGCGATTCACGCACCGGCGTCTTCGTCGCGGCGTACGGACCCAAGGTGCTCGCCCTCACGGGCGAGGTGGGTGATGGCTTCATCCTGCAGCTGGCCGATCCGCAGATCGCGGCGTGGACGATTGAGGCTGTCCGCAACGCCGCGGAGGCTGCGGGCCGCAACCCCGACGACGTCTACATCTGCGTCGCGGCACCGGCGTACGTGACCGACGACGTTGATCATGCCCGCGACCAATTGCGCTGGTTTGGCGGCATGGTGGGCAACCACGTCGCCGACATCGTCGAGCGCTATGGCGAGGGCGGTGGAGTGCCCAAGGCCCTCACCGACTACATCAAGGGCCGACAGGGCTACGACTACAACCAGCATGGGCAGGCGGGCAACACCCACGCTGACTTCGTGCCGGACGAGATCGTCGACCGCTTCTGCATCATTGGTCCCGTGGAAGAGCACGTGCGGCGCCTCGAGGAGCTCAAGGCCCTGGGCGTCGACCAGTTCGCCCTCTACCTCCAGCACGACGACAAGGACCACACGCTGCTTGAGTACGGCGAGCGCATCATCCCCGCCATCCAGGACACCGTGCTGGCGAAGAGCTGATCGATGTCGTCAGGCACTTCCACCGCGGGCCGAAGGGTCAAGCAGGGGCTCATCTCCCTGGGCTGGGCGCTCGCGGGCGTCGTCATCGCCATCCTGCTGTGGGAGGGCGTCAAGCTCCTGGGGACGGTCATCACGCTGCCCTTCGAGACGTCCGATCAGGCCATGCCGCACGTGTGGACCATTGCCCAGGGCGCCTTGCAGCCCGAGGTGCGAGGGTCTGACACCCCTGTATGGCTCACGGTGCTCATCGCCGCGCTCTACACGCTGCTCATTGCCTTCGGCGGCTTCATCATTGGCGTGAGCGTGGGTCTGCTGCTTGCCATCATCATGCAACGCTTCGCCTTCATGGAGCGAGGGCTGCTGCCCTTCGTCATCGCCTCGCAGACGGTGCCGCTCATCGCCCTGGCACCGCTCATCGTCGGCATCGGCAATCGCATCAGTTTTGGGCCCTTCCAATGGGGCCAGACGCAGTCGATCATGTTCATCGCGGCGTACCTCGCGTTCTTCCCCCTCTCCGTCGGCGCCTTGCGGGGGCTTAATGCCTCCACGCCCACCCAGCTCGAGCTCATGCGGTCCTACGCCGCATCGCCGCGCTCGACCCTCTGGAAGCTGCGCTTCCCCGCTTCCGTGCCGTACCTCGTGCCCGCGCTCAAGGTCTCCGCCGCAGCCGCTGTCGTCGGCACCGTGGTCGCCCAAATCTCGACCGGCGGACGCGGGGGCATCGGCCGACTGATCATCGAGTACGCACGCGAGACCACGGCGCAGCCCGCCAAGGTCTACATCGCTGTCATCGGCGCGATCCTGGTCGGCCTCATCGCCGCCGGGCTCGTCGCACTCCTCGACCTGTACCTCACGCGCAATCTGCCGAAGGAGAAGCTCACGTGAGCGAGTTCGCTGTCCACGCCGAGGGTGTCTGGAAGATCTTCAACGAAGGCGCCGCCAACGAGGTCACGGCCCTGTCCGACGTCAGCCTCGACGTCCGCAAAGGCGAGTTCGTCTCCCTCATCGGGCCCTCCGGATGTGGCAAGAGCACCCTGCTGCGCGTCATCGCCGACCTGACCTCAGCCTCGCGGGGCACCGTCGAGGTGGCGGGCATGACCCCGCAGAAGGCCCGCGAGGACCACCAATACGGCATCGCCTTCCAGCAGGCGGCCCTTCTCGATTGGCGCACGGTCCGGCGCAATGTCGAACTCCCCCTCGAACTCGCGGGCTGGGACAAGGCCAAGCGTCGAGCCCGTGCTCTCGAGCTCCTCGACATGGTGCAGCTGCATGACTTCGCCGAGAGTCGCCCGTGGGAGTTGTCCGGTGGTATGCAGCAGCGCGTCGCGATCGCGCGCTCGCTGGCGACCGACCCGGAGATCCTGCTCATGGACGAGCCATTCGGCGCACTCGACGAGATGACCCGCGAACGCATGCAGAACGAGCTCCTGCGCATCGCCGGGGCGACCAACACGTCGGTCATCTTCGTCACGCACTCGATCCCCGAGGCCGTCTACCTCTCGAATCGCGTGGTCGTCATGTCTCCGCGCCCCGGGCGCATCACCCACGTGGTCGACGTGCCCCTGGGCGATCGCAACGAGGACACTCGCGAGTCCGACGCGTTCTTCGAGGCGGTGACCGCCGTGCGCGAAGCGCTGCGCGGCCGGGCCAAGCCCGTGGGCGAGGGCGGCGCACGCCTCGCGGAGACTTCATGAAGGCGCGTCTCAACCTGATATGGCCGCCGATCCTCCTCGGCGCCCTCTTCCTGCTGGCCTGGCAGGCCCTGGTCGTCATCCAGGACCTCAAGCCCTATCTCCTGCCCGCGCCAAGCCTCATCTTCACCACCTTCACCAGCAACCTCAACCTGATGGTGGAAACAGGTATCTATACGGCAACGACGGCCGCGTTGGGGCTCGTCTTCGGCACCCTTGTGGGCATTCTCTTGGCCATGGTGGCGCAGCGGTTCTTCGTGTTCCGCAACCTGATGATCCCCATCGCTGCTGGCATCGCCGCCGTGCCGATCGTCGCCCTGACGCCGATCCTCAACAACATGTTCGACATCACGAGCCGCACACCCCGCGTCCTGATCACGGCGATCGTCGTCTTCTTCCCCATCTTCGTCAATGTCTACCGAGGGCTCACCGCTGTACCGCCGGTGCAGCTCGAGCTCCTCAGGTCCCTGTCCGCCACACCCCGGACAGTCCTGCGAGTCCTGCGCATCCCCAACGCGCTTCCCTTCTTCTTCACCGGACTCAAGGTGGCCGCTCCACTCGCGGTCATCGCCGCACTCGTCGCCGAGTACTTCGGCGGACCCCAGGAAGGGCTGGGGAGCAAGATCGCGGCATCAGCCGCAAACACGGCATACGGTCGAGCCTGGGCGTACGTCGTGGTCGCGATCATCGTCGGGCTCGCGTTCTACCTCATCACCCTCGCCTTGGAGAGGGTGGCGACACCCTGGGCCGGTCGAACCCGATCTGCCTGATGCAACCCACTGGAGGAAACATGAAGACAGGACCGCGCGGTCGCCTTGCTGCGTCCGTCGGAGTCCTCGCCGCCGCTGGCATGGTGCTAGCAGCGTGCGGGGGCGGATCGAGCTCAGGCGAGTCAAGCTCCGCGGCTCCCGAGCCCGCATCGAGCTCGGCCGCACCGGCCTCGTCCGAGGCTGCTCCCACCGAGGAGGCTTGCACCGAGCTCATGCCCGTGAACCTGCAGCTGCAGTGGTTCGTGCAGGCGCAGTTCGGCGGCTACTACGCCGCGAAGGACAAGGGCTTCTACGAGGAGCAGTGCCTCGACGTGACCATCCTCGAGGGTGGCGTCGACATCGTCCCGCAGACCCAGCTCGCTCAGGGCGCGGCCGACTACGCCATCGCGTGGGTGCCGAAGGCACTCGCCTCGCGTGAGCAGGGCGCCGGCATCGTCGACGTGGCGCAGGTGTTCCAGCGCTCCGGCACGCTGCAGGTTTCGTGGGCGGACTCGGGCATCTCGACGCCCGCGGATCTTGCGGGCAAGAAGGTCGGCAACTGGGGCTTCGGCAACGAGTACGAGCTCTTCGCCGGTCTCACCCAGGCGGGCCTCAAGCCCGGCAAGGACGTCGAGCTCGTGCAGCAGCAGTTCGACATGCAGGCGCTGCTTAATCGCGAGATCGACGCCGCTCAGGCCATGACCTACAACGAGTACGCCCAGGTCCTCGAGGCCGTCAACCCCGACACGGGCGAGCTCTACCAGCCTGAGGACTTCAC
>CAJBMR010000248.1 GCA_903954205.1 uncultured bacterium
ACCTTCGACAACTGACCACTCGGCGCCGGCGGTGGACGTCACGGGCGAGATCGTGGTCCGGTGCGCATGGATGCGCGACCGCTACGACCGTCGCTGGGCGACGCAGCATCGTGCGGATACCCCTCGGGGGTGGCATCGCACGGGTGACGTCGGACACATCGATGAGCAGGGACGTCTGTGGGTCGAGGGTCGTCTCGCGCATGTGCTCACCTGCGCGGATGGCCCAGTGACGCCGGTGGCCGCTGAGCTCGCCGCGCAGCGCGAAGCCCGCGTGCCCCTCGCGGCTCTCGTCGGCGTGGGGCCGGCGGGTGCCCAGGTGCCCGTGGCCGTGCTCCTGGCACCGGGCCCTGCCCTCGGACTTGCCGACGTCGACATCACGGCTCGCGTGCGCAGCGCGGTACGCTAGGCCACGGGACTCGAGCTCGCCGCGGTGCTCACCATGCGCTCCCTGCCTGTCGACGTACGCCATCGCTCGAAGGTCGACCGCACGCGCATCGCGCGCGAGGCTGCGGACTACCTGGCAGGGGAGCGCGCTCGTGGCTGACCGCGTCGCCGTGACGGGGGCGACGGGCGTCGTGGGGGGAGCGGCGGCTCGCGCACTGCTTGCGCGCGGGGATGAGGTGGTCGCCGTGCAGCGAGGCGGCCTCTCGCCCGAGCTTGGCCCCCTGGGTGCGCTGGAGCGGCGCGCCGACGTCGCCGGCTCCGTCGATGTCCTCATCGAGGCCTTCGCCGGATGCCAAGCGGTGGTGCACGCCGCCGCGCGCGTCGACATCACCGGCGCATGGGAGGAATACGAGCGCATCAATGTCATGGGCACGCGACGCGTCATCGAGGCAGCACGTCGAGCGGGGGTTGCACGATTCGTGCTCATCTCGTCGCCCTCGGTCGCCCATGCGGGGGATCCGCTCATCGGTGCCCAGGCTGAACCCGCCGACCCCGCACATGCGCGCGGGCACTACTCGCGCAGTAAGGCGATGTCCGAGGTGGTGGCACTGGCCGACGACGACGCTCGCATGGCTGTGACCATCCTGCGTCCGCATCTCGTGTGGGGGCCCGGTGATAGCCAGTTGACGGAACGCATCGTCGATCGGGCGCGCTCGGGTCGACTCGTCACCATTGGTGCCGGCTCGGCGCTCATCGACACGACCTACATCGACAACGCAGGGACCGCGATCGCGGCTGCCGTCGAGCGGGCCGCCCTGCCGCAGGTGCGTGGACGCGCCTTCGTGGTCTCCAATGGCGAGCCACGGACGGTGAGCGAGATGCTCACGAGGATCGCCCGTGCCGCCGGGGCGCCCGGCCCTTCGCGCAGTGTCCCCTTCCCGGTGGCGCGCGCGGGCGGACAGGTGCTCGAGCGCCTGTGGGAGCGGACCGGCCGTGAGGGCGAGCCGCCGGTGACTGCCTTCCTCGCGGAGCAGCTCGCCACGGCGCACTGGTTCGATCAGCGGCAGACCCGTGAGGCCCTGGCGTGGGTCCCGGAAGTGACGATCGACGAAGGACTTGCGCGACTGGCCGCGGAGATGGGCGGCGTGGCTCCCCCAGGGGGAGCGAATCGAGGGCTATAAAGAGCGAGACCCCTGGAAGCATGAGTTCCAGGGGTCTCGCTATGAATCGTGCCTGCCGGTCCCGTGAGGGGGAGTCGGGGGCGTCGCCCCTCCTCCGGCACTCCCGTTGCCGGGGCGCCTCCGGTGCGGCTTTCGCCGCCTCGGCCGATCCCGAAGCCTTGGCCCTTCCCCGCGACACCGGGGTGGGGAGTTTCCTCCGATCTCGCCTTGCGGCTCGATCTCCTTGTGCTCCGATCGCTCAGTTTCCCTTGCGACAGGTCATTTCTATTAGCCCCGCGCAAGCAGCGCAAGGGAGTGTCGCAACATTTTTGAAAAACTTGACTACCTTGAGTCACACATGACTCAAGCAGTCACTTTCTGCACTGCTGTGTCGCTGTCAGGGGGTCGGTTGAGGTCGTACTCTCGAGTTATGGCCGCCCTCCCCGTCGCCCGACCGGTGCCGCGCCGGGCTGACGGGAGCATCGTCTACCTCCACGGCGTTGGAGGTGTGCGACCCGCGTGGTGGCGACCGATGAGTCGCGGCCTCGGGGGACGGCACGTCGACCTCAGCGCGCCGGCGTACGAGGATCTGCTGACGACACCCGGTCGTGTGTATGCGCGGCGGACATCACATGACGTCGCCGAGTCGCGAGACGACGATCGCCGAGCCTATGTCCTGCGTCAGCATCGCTTGGCGGAGCTCGTGCAGTCGGTCGGGGAGTCGACGCGGATGGCATGGCCTGCTGGTCTGGCGGCTGCGCTCGCCGATCGACTCCCGCTCGCCTCCATGCTGCGTGCACCGGTCTTCGGTCTCGACCAGGTGGGGCGCTACCTCGACGACGATGCCAGGCGCGCGGCCGTCCTGCACCGCGCGGCCACGGCTATCTTGCGCGCGCCGCGGCCGCGCGTCGTCGTCGCTCACTCGTTGGGTTCGGTCGTGGCCTGGGATCTACTCGCGGATCCACGGATCGACGTGGACCTCCTCATCACCGTGGGCAGTCCGCTGGCCCACCCGGCCCTCGCGGTGGATTCCACGCCCTTCCCCTACCGCCGAGTCGGCGCATGGCTCAACGTCGTCCACCCGCTCGATCCCGTGCCGGCGGGGCGTGGACTCCACGACGCCTTCCCCGCAGTCTGCGACGCCTTCCTCCCACCCCTGTCCGCCCTCTCCTCGCAGGGCAGCGCACTCTCGAGGGTCACCGCGGCGGTGGCGGGTGCCGCGACCTCCCACCTGGACTCCAGTTACCTCGCCTCCCGCACGGTGCTCGCGGCGGTGCGGGAGGCTATGGACGTGAGCGCTGGGCTGTCGGTACCGACCCATCGGGCGGTGGCGTCATGACGGTATGGCGCACCTATGCCGATCCACCACAATCGGATCCCGCGCTCAGTCGCTCGGAGCGCAAGCTTCGCGCGCGAGACCGACGCGATGAGATCAGCTTCACCGATGCGTTGGAGACGGCGGGCACCGGCTACGTCGTGTGGATGTGCGCGGATGCGCTCGACACTGTCGCCGGGCCCTCGGGAGTCGTATTAGACGCCGCGCACGTCGACGACTGCCTTCCAGGTCCCTGGGAGAGCGACCTGCTGGACCTTGCCTTGCGGTGCGAGATGGGAGGCGGTGCGGCAGAGGCCATGGCGGAGGGCTACCAGCAGGGCGTTGCTGCTGTCGCGTCCGAGCCGCTGCACGCTGCCCGAGCCGAAGCGCTGCGCCGGTCGCGGGCGCTCGCGGACAAGGTGGCGCCGGACGCCGCCCAGTCGCCGGCGACCGCGGTACGACGGCTGGTGTCGCCGGGTGCGCGCCTGCGCAGAGACCGCATCGAGACGCGCTGGGGCTCGCCCGTGGAGACAGGTGCGGATCTCGCATCAGAGCTGGCGCAGTACCGCGAGAGCCTTCCCGAGTCCGACGCCCGCCTGCTTGCGCAGTACCGAGTGGCCGACGCCGTCGCCGGAGGGGGTGGTCAGCTGCTCGTCCTTCTCGCCCGTGGGTCGGAGGGAGATGACGTGCTCCTCCTCGAGGCCTCGCCCGCCCAGCCGTCCACGCGCGAGGAAGTCTTCGGTGCGTGGCGCGATGGTTCGGACGTGCAGCGCGTGCTGCTCGCGCGTGAAGCCGTGCCCCTCGTGCCATTCGAGTTCGCCGGATGGTCGACGAGCACGGACGGTGCGGTCGCCAGGGTGTGGTCGCGAGCGCGGGCGGCAACGGCGCGCCCGGATCTCGGCGGACGCCGGGCACGTGCACGACGACTGGGCGCGGTCCTCGGGCTCCTGCATGCCTCCCAGGGCGATGCGGTGTCTCTCGCCGGATATGTGGGCCACTCGCGCAAATTCCCGCTGGCCATGCGCGACGCGGTCCTCGCTGCTCGCGCCGATAGCTAACTGCGCGAGAGCACAAAAGCGTCCATGCCCCAGGCGATGGTGAGGTGCGCGACAACGCCCGCCAGGATCGAGCGCAGTCGCAGGGCCAGATAGCCCAGGATGAGCCCTCCGATGAGGCTCGACACCGCCTCGGGCATGGGCTTGCCGAGATGCAGCAGGCAGTAGGCGAAAGCCATCACGGGCACGGCATGGACTCCCATCACCGGCTGGCCGGCGAAGACGAGGAAGCCCCGGAAGAAGAACTCCAACGCGACAAAGGTTGCGCCGTACGCCGCCTCAAAGAGGACCAGCGACCAGCCGTCCCCGCCGTAGAAGGGGTATGTGTCCAGAAAGCGCTGGTCCGCTGACGCGAGCCAGACGATGGCCAGTGCCACGGGTGCGATGAGCATGACCAGGGTCGCCTCGCTGCGCACGAAGCGCGCGGAGAGGCCGTAGCCGCGCACGGATTGGCCTGCGATCCGCGCGTAGACGACAGGGACGAGGATGTAGATGGCGACACTGCACGCCGCCCACCACAGCAGATCGGCGAGTTCGCTCCCGAAGGGCCTGCGCTGCGAGACGTAGAGCAGCACGGCCGGCGTGGTCCACAGCAGCGCCAGATAGAGCGCGTCCGTCCCGCGCAGACGCGTGCCATCCGCGTGTGCCCTGGCGGCAGCGAGGGCTGTGCCGGCAAGAGCGGGCAGGGCGAAGATGGCGAGTCCGACGGGCAGGCTCTCCTTGCGCCACTGCTCCACGGGGAGCACCTCGTAGGCAAGCCACATGCAGGCGAGCGCTGCGGCAGCCAGGGCAAGCATGATGACCGCCGCACGGTCCCCGTGCTCTCGCCGGACCCACAGCGACACAAGGACGCTGGCGGCTCCTGCGACGGCAATCGCCTGCCAGGCAACGAGCATTGGCCGACCCTACTCATCGCGACACGCGGAGCCATCTCC
>CAJBMR010000249.1 GCA_903954205.1 uncultured bacterium
AGAGGGCTCATGCGCACCATTGTCACCGGGATGCTCCACGGGCTGGCGCGCGGCACCTCCTCGCTAGACTTCGGCTCGCCCTTCACCCACGAGGAGACCAGTGTCTGAGCACGATGCCGTGCGCATGGATCCCATCGACGAGGCCATCAAGGCCATCGCCGATGGCCACGCCGTGATCGTGGTCGATGACGAGGGCCGTGAGAACGAAGGCGACCTCATCTTCGCCGCAGAGAAGGCCACGGCCGACCTGACTGCATTCATGATCCGGCACACGAGCGGCTACATCTGCGTGGGCATGACCGGCGACGATCTGGATCGCCTCCATCTACCCCCCATGACGATCGTCAACGAGGATCGCAAGGGCACGGCGTACGCCGTCACCGTGGATTCGCGCGATGTCATCACTACCGGCATCTCCGCTTCCGACCGGGCGATCACCATCCGGACTCTGGGCAACGCCGAAACGCAGCCGACCGATCTCACCCGACCGGGGCACGTGATGCCACTGCGCGCTGTCCCCGGTGGAGTCCTCCAGCGGCCGGGACATACCGAGGCGGCCGTCGACCTCTCCACCCTCGCCGGATTGCACCCCTCGGGCGCACTTTGCGAGATGGTCAATGACGACGGCACGATGATGGATGCCGAGCAGTGCCGGGCATTTGCCGACGCGCACGGACTCCTGCTCGTGTCCATAGCTGATCTCATCCGGCACCGCGGGCGCAACGAGCGGCTCATCGAGCAGGTGGCCAAGACACCGCTACCCACCGAGTACGGCGAGTTCACGATCATCGGCTATCGCAGCCTGGTCGATGGGTCCGAGCACGCTGCACTGGTCATGGGCGACATCGGGGATGGTCGCGACATCCTCGTGCGCGTCCATGTCGAGTGCCTTGCGGGCGATGCGCTGCATTCGACGGCGTGCAGGTGTGGCGCCCGGCTTCGCGAGTCGATGGCAAGGATCGCTGCTGAGGGACGCGGCGTCGTGCTCTACCTGCGCCAGCCGGAAGGAGCGCAAGAGTCGCTCATCGTCGGCTACACCTCGACATCGGGCACCGGCGATCCCCTCGACTACGGGCTGGGATCGCAGATTCTGGCGAACCTCGGCGTCACGAGCATGCGACTGCTCACCGGATCGCCCGACCGGCGATATGCCATCGATGGCTTCGGTCTCGAGATCATCGACGCGATTGAGCTCGCCTAGACCACCAGTGCCTGGGCAGACGACAGGTTCGTCACCAGAACGTTGATCCACCCGCCGCGCAGTGCCGCACGAATAGCGGCAACCTTCGACTCCCCACCGGCAACTGCCACGCGCCGAGGGATCCGGCGGAAGGTCTCCAGGTCGATGCCGACGACTCGCTCGTCCAGATCGCTTGCAACAGGACGGCCGACCTCGTCGATGAATCTCTGGCAGATGTCGCCGACCGCACCCCGGCCGCTGAGGTCCGCCTGATCCTCGAGCCCCCACGCATTGCCGCTCTCTCTGAGCAGCGGCGACGGAGCGATAGAACCGATACCCACGAGGGCCGCCGAGGCCTCGGACCACAGCGCCACCACGGGCGCGAGGGCCGGGTCGGCGATCAGCGCGTCGCGAGCGGCCCGGGAGGCCAGGGCGCCCGGGGCCGGTAGAGCCACGGGGCGTGCGCCCATGGCGTCGGCCAGAAGAGTGAGCAGCCTGGCTGCCTCGGCCTGTACGCGCGGATCCCCGTGACCCCCCAGCAGTTGCACGACCTGGCCGCTCGCGCCTGCAAGCCTCGCATCGGACGCGGCAGGTGCCAAGGCGGAAGCTGCTCCCAGGAGGGTCGCCGACCAGGAGGAGATGCCGAGGATCGGGACGCCCGACAGGGTCGCCTGCAGGTACGCCGACGCGCGTGCGCCGAGGTCTGCATCCGCGTCCCTGCCGGCGGGCGCATCACCGACGACAACGGCATCCAGGAGACCGAAGGCTTCCTGCAGCGCGTCCTCGAGTTCGCTGTGGATGCCCGCGGGTGGGACGACACTCGTGCGCACGATCCCTGAGGCTCGGGCCCGTGAGAGGAGTCGTGACACCGTGGGCTGCGACAGGTGCAGGCGCTCAGCGATCTGCGACTGGCGCATGCCGCCCTCGTGATAGAGCAGCGCCACCTTGGTCATCAACTGGGCGGACCCCCACTGCGCCTCGGTCGTCATGTCCGAAGTCCCGCCACTTCGCGTGCCGCTGACGCGATGGCGACTGGCTCCAGCCCCGCCTGCTGCATCAACCAGGACGTCGATCCCGTGCGCGCGAAATCGCGAAGGCCCAGGCGTCGCACCGGAACGGGGCATTCCTCGACGACCACTTCGGCCACGGCACCGCCGAGCCCGGACACGTGCGCTTCCTCCACTGTGACCAGACCGCCCGTGTGCCGCGCCGCTGCCACGATCGCCTGACGATCGAGAGGGGCGAGCGAGCCCATCGACAAGACGGTGGCCTCGATGCCCTCGGCTGCCAGCGCCTGCGCCGCGTCGAGCGAGGCGGCAACCGTGGTGCCCATGCACACGATGGTCACGTCGCCTCCCTCGCGCAGAGTCGTGGCGACCCCCGGCTGGAAGTCGAGGTCCGACGGGAAGATCTCCGGGACGCCCATGCGGCTGACGCGCAGGAAGACCGGGCCGTCATGAGCGGCCGCCCAGCGCACTGCCGCCGCCGTCTCGGCAGCATCGGCGGGCACCAGCACGGTCATTCCCGGAATGGCTCGAAGCCATGCGAGGTCCTCCGGGGAGTGATGGGTCGGACCGAGTTCGCCGTAGGCCACTCCCGGACTCTGACCGCACAGGACGACGTGATGCTGGGAGTAGGCGATGTCCACCTTGATCTGCTCCATCGCACGCGCCGTGAGGAAGCAGGAAGCGGCCGAGACAAAGGGGATCCGCCCACCGGCCGCCAAGCCAGCAGCGACTCCCACCATCGCCTGCTCCGCGATACCGACATTGATGAGTCGCTCGGGGAAGGACTTCTGGAATCCCCCGAGCTTGCTCGAGCCGACCGAGTCGTTGACGACGGCCACGATGCGCTCGTCCTGCTCGGCGAGAGCACACAGCGTGTGTGCGAAGGCGTCGCGACAGTCATGCAGGGTCACGATGCCTCTACCTCCGCGCGCGCGAGGGCTGCTTCGTCCGCAGTGGGGACGCGGTGATGCCACGCAGCCACGTCGGACATGAAGGACACCGGATGGCCCTTGTGCGTCCGGGCGATGACTGCCGAGGGTCGACCCGGCTCCCAAGGGATGCTCTGCAGTGCTTCCTGCAAGGCGCCGTGGTCATGACCGTCGACTTCGCGCACAGCCCAGCCAAACGCCCGCAATTTGTCGGCCAGGGGTTCCAGGTCGCTCGTCTCAGCGACCGGCGCACCCTGCTGCAGGCCATTGCGGTCGACGATGAGGACGAGTCGGTCGAGACCACGATGCGCGGCGATCATCATCGCCTCCCAGTTGGACCCTTCCTGGAGTTCCCCGTCTCCCACGATGACGAAGGTGCGACGGGGTGAGTTGTCCAGCGCCGCTGCAATCGCCATGCCCACCCCGATGGGTAGCCCGTGGCCGAGCGGGCCCGTGCTCGCTTCGACCGCGTCCAGCTTGGTGCGTGCGGGGTGACCATTGAGGGCACTATCCGGCTGGGCGAACGAGTCGAGATCTCCCTCGGGCAGAAGCCCCGCCTCGGCCAGGGTCGCGTAGAGGGCGACGGCGGCATGTCCCTTGGAGAGGACCACATGGTCGCGTTCGCTGCCGTCGCCTTGATCGACGACGGCAAGGTAGAGCGTGACGAGGATGTCCGTGACGGAGAACTCCCCGCCGATATGCCCCATGCCTGCGTTGCTCACGATGTCGAGGTCGCGTAGCCGGACCCTGCGCGCGGCGGCAGCGAGCTCATCCGCAGATGCGGCAGGCATCACTGTCCCGCCATGCTCGACAGCAAGGCGTCCTGCACGATGCGTTGTGCGGCCAGTGCGTCGTGACGCGACTGCGCCTCCTGAAGGCCACCCATGTCGAGTGAGTCGAGAGCCCGATAGATCGCCTTCAGCATGCGAATCGATAGCCGTGCGGCCTCGACCGTGTCCTCGCGGAAGGGGAACTGATCGAGTTGCCAGACGCCCTGCCAGTTGTTGATCCGCAGCGTGTAGAAGAACTCGAAGATCTCGGTGAGGTGGACCGTGCCAACGACGAGATCGTCATCCCAACCCCGGAGATTGTCATTCACGTCCATGCCATAGAGCAGCCCATGATCGATGAGCAGTTGCGCCGCGTCAGCCGGTGATTCGCCGCCGTAGAGCGAGTGGCCAAAGTCCAGGAGCACACCCACGTTGTCCAGGCCCACCTGCTGGATGCCCAGGATCGAGCACGCCGCTGAATCCCACGTCATCTTGACCCGCGGCTCGCGCGGCTTGTATTCGATGGCGATACGCAGATCGGGGTTCGCCGACGCCAGGTCCCTCATGCCGTCCACCGCGAGCTGCCACAGGTCGTGATGGTTGACCTGGAAGGGATAGTCCCAGCCATCCTGACCGGGCCAGATCTTGAGGTACTGGGCGTCCAGGGCTCGCACGATGTCGGCCGCTTCATTCATCCGATCGAGTGCCGCGGCGCGGACACCGGCATCGGGGTTGGTGAAGGCACCCTTGCCGAAACGGCGCAGGTAGATCTCCGGCGTGATGCCCGTCACGAACAGCCCGTGTGCACGCAAGGAATCGCGCACTTCGTCGAGGCCCACCCCGGGCGTGAAGGGATAGGGGACATCGACGGCAGAGAGCTCGCCGACTTCGGCGGCACGCTCGATCATCTCTAGTGTCGACACTGCGGGCGCGTAGCCGTCGGTCGCGTAGCGATCGACGTAACTAGCGAAGTGCCACAGTCCAGCCCCGAAGGGCGGGTATTCAGTCATCCTGTCTCCTCTTGGATCATGTCTTCCACTGAATATTGGGCCGGATTCATGTGCTCACCCCTTCACCTGATGCCACAAAGCGCGCCCGATGCACTTCAGCTCTCCAGCGATCTCGAAGCAGCAGGCGTTGCGCGTCGTCCATACGGGGCTCGACCGGCGGGTCCGTGCGCAGACTAGGCGCGGGATAGCCGAGGACCTCCGCTGCGAGCCGCGCGACCCCGAGGGCCGACAGGCCTGATTCGGTCGAGCGCACCACCGGACGCCCGAGGAGATCTGCCTGGACCGCAACGAGAAGATCGGATGAGGACACGCCACCGTCCACGTGGAGCACGTCGACACCCTCGTGACCATCGCGCCCTTGGGCATCCACGAGATCCGCGACCTGATGGGCGACGCACTCGAGGGCTGCGCGAGCCAGGTGCGCCGGAGTCGTCTGCGATGTCATCCCGCTCATCACGGCGACCGCGGACCTATCCCAATGGGGCGCTCCGAGTCCGGTGAAGGCAGGGACCAGCGTGACACCACCGGAATCGTCCACGGTTGCCGCGGCTTCCGACACCACTACTCCCCCGGGGCGCGATGACCCCGGCTCGATGAGGGAAGCCACCCAGTCGATCGCCTGCCCCGTGGCCAGGACATTGCCTTCCTGCGCGTACGTCGGCCGCTCTCGCCACCACGCCACTGTCGTATCCATGCCCGGATTAGGGGACTCGAGTCGAGGCAGTCGCACCATGACCGAAGTGCCCGTACCGTACGTCGCCTTGGCGATGCCAGCGTCTCCATAGGCAAAGAGTGCGGCGTGCGAGTCGGCCAGCGCAGCCGCGACCGGCACCCCGGCGGGCACAGGCATCCCCGTGCCCGTGACACCAAAGCCAGCGTCGCTCGCGCGGACATCCGGGAGGACACTCCGCGGCACGTCGAAAGCGTCCAGCAGGCCCGCATCCCAATCACCGGTGGACAGTGACAGCAGAAGCGTGCGCGACGCGTTGCCCGCCTCGATCGCGGTGGTCCCTGTCAGGACTCGCACTATCCAGGAGTCAACCGTGCCCACGACGACGTCCCGTGTCCGAGCGTCGTACTCGTCGAGGAGCCAGCGCATCTTGGGAGCGGAGTACATCGCGTCGAGGGTGAGCCCCGTGATCCGCTTTACGTCATCGCGTGCCTCGTGACTCCATCCAGTGAGTGACGGCGCAGCTCGAGAGTCCTGCCAACTGATCACCGGCCCGAGTGGCTCACCGGAGCGGCGATCCCACATCGCGACGGACTCGCGCTGATTGGTGAGGCCGACACCGGCGACTCGCACGTCCTCCGCCGAGCGCAGGGCTTGGGTCGCGGCCGACAGCGTGGCATTGACGAGTTCGCCAGGATCCTGCTCCACCCACCCCGGGCCGGTCAGCACGAGCGACACGGGGACTGCGGCACGGGCAAGCACGTCGCCACTCGAGAGAGAGACGACGAGCGCCTTCGCGGACGTCGTGCCGACGTCCAGAGCGAGGATTGCGTCGTGGGCCACACGCACCCCTTACCTGGACTGAATAATTATCTATTCTCGCGGGATCATTCAGGACCCTAGTC
>CAJBMR010000250.1 GCA_903954205.1 uncultured bacterium
CGCACTCAGCCGCACAATTGCCCCGACAGTGGGGAAGCGGTGCGGCGTGGCCTAGGGTCGCATCCCATGAGCACGCGATCCGATGGCCGGGATTCGGCCCAACTTCGCCCCGTCACCTTCGAGCGCGGCTGGCTCGACCAGGCCGAGGGCTCGACCCTGGTGAGCTTCGGCCGCACCCGAGTCCTCTGCACAGCGAGCTTCACCCCCGGGGTGCCCCGCTGGCTCAAGGACTCCGGCCGCGGCTGGGTCACGGCGGAGTACGCCATGCTCCCGCGATCGACCAACACGCGCAGCGACCGTGAGTCGGTGAAGGGCCGCCTGGGCGGCCGCACCCAGGAGATCTCGCGTCTCATCGGACGCAGCCTCCGGGCGGTCATCGACATGGAGGCTCTTGGCGAGAACACCATCGTCTTGGACTGTGACGTCCTCCAGGCCGACGGCGGCACGCGCACGGCGGCTATCACGGGTGCCTACCTTGCCCTCGCGGATGCGATCGCGTGGGCGAAGCAGCAGGGGCATGTGAAGGGCAACCCGCTCATCGACTCCGTGGCCGCGGTGAGCGTCGGCATCATCGACGGTGAGCCGCGACTGGACCTGCACTACGACGACGATGTACGCGCGGAGACCGACATGAACGTCGTCATGACCGGTAGCGGGACCTACGTCGAGGTCCAGGGCACCGCGGAGGGCGAGCCCTTCGATCGCCGCCTCCTGGACCAACTCCTTGACCTGGCCGCAGCCGGCTGCGTGGAACTCACGGCGTTGCAGCGCGCCGCGCTGGCGTCGTGACCATCCGGGCCGTCCTCGCGACCCGCAACGACCACAAGGTCGAGGAGGTCATGCGCATCCTTCAGGCCGAGGGCGTCGATATCGAACTCCTCGCCCTGCCTGCGGAGGCCCCGGACGTGGCGGAAACTGAGTCCACCTTCGCCGGCAATGCGCTGCTCAAGGCCAGGTCCGCTGCCGAGGCGACGGGGCTGCCGGCGATTGCCGACGACTCCGGACTTTGCGTGGATGCTCTTCATGGGATGCCGGGCGTACTCTCTGCTCGCTGGTCAGGGCGCCACGGCGATGACGCGGCCAATCTCGCGCTCGTGCTCGCGCAACTGTCCGAAGTGCCCGATGGGCGTCGTGGTGCGCAGTTCGTGTGCGCGGCGGCCTGGGTTGTCCCGGGCTCCCACGAGCATGTCGTTGAGGGCGTGCTCGAGGGCACGCTGGCCCACGCGCCGCGTGGCAGCCAAGGCTTCGGATATGACCCGGTCTTTATGCCCCAGGGCTATGCGCTCACGACGGCTGAATTGCGTCCCCATGAGAAGGACGCCATCAGTCATCGTGGCCAGGCAATGAGGGCGCTCGCCCGCACCGTCCTGTCGGGTTAGCCGTCCGTGGACTCGCCAGTCCGCTGTCCGCGACGTACCGTGGAGAGATGGACGGGTGGGTGTGGTGGATCGTCGCGGCGGGAGTCCTCGCTGTGGCTGACGTCGTCACCGGCGGCACTCTGATCCTGATCATGATCGCCGGCGGAGCCGCGGCGGGAGGTCTTGCCTCTGCCCTGGGCGCATCGCCCGCACTATCCGTGGGCGTTTTTGCGCTGGTCTCCGTCGCGCTGCTCGGCGTTGTGCGACCGATCGCCCGACGCCATATGCGCACCCCTCGCGCGGTGCGCACCGGTGTCGCTGCCCTTGTCGGCACCGAGGCGGTTGTCCTCGAGGCGGTCGACGGCAACGACGGCCGCATCAAACTTGCGGGCGAGGTCTGGTCAGCCCGCGCCTACGACGGCGACAGCGTCTTCGTGGTGGGCCAGCGCGTGCACGTGCTCGAGATCGACGGGGCGACTGCCCTGGTCGCCGGTTAGTCGGGAGGGATCATGGAAGCACTCATCGCCGCCATCGTCGTCGCTGTAGTGGCAGTGGCGCTCGTTGCCTCGACCATCAAGGTCGTGCCGCAGGCGCACGCGCGCATCGTCGAGCGCCTCGGTCGCTACCACCGCACCCTCAACGCCGGACTGGCCTTCGTGATCCCCGTCGTAGACAAGGTCCGCGCGCGTGTGGACTTGCGTGAGCAGGTCGTCTCTTTCCCGCCGCAGCCGGTCATCACCGAGGACAACCTCGTCGTGAGCATCGACTCGGTCATCTACTTCCAGGTGACCGATCCCAAGGCGGCGACGTACGAGATCGCTAACTACCTCATGGGCATCGAGCAACTGACCGTGACGACGCTGCGCAATGTCATCGGCTCCATGGACCTGGAGGAGACCCTGACCTCGCGCGACAGCATCAATGCTCAGCTGCGCGGAGTGCTCGACGAGGCCACCGGCAAGTGGGGTATCAGGGTCAATCGCGTCGAGATCAAGGCCATCGACCCGCCCCGAAGTGTGCAGGAGTCGATGGAGAAGCAGATGCGCGCCGAGCGTGACAAGCGCGCCGCCATCCTCACCGCCGAGGGTGAGAAGCAGTCGGCGATCCTTACCGCCGAGGGCGAGAAGACTGCAGCCGTTTTGCGCGCCGAGGGCGACGCTCAGGCCGCGGTGCTGCGCGCGCAGGGAGAGAGCGAAGCAATCGTCAAGGTTGTTGAGGCGATCCATCAGGCCAAGCCCGACAGTCACGTGCTCGCGTATCAGTACCTTCAGACGCTGCCCCAGATCGCACAGGGCTCGGCCAACAAGGTGTGGGTCCTGCCGAGTGAGCTCACCGGCCAGATGGCGCACCTTGCGGATGCGTTGAAGCCGGAGCGGCCCGCGCCGTAGCGGTGGTGCCCTCGCCGCTGAACTTGGGGACGAACGTCGCGTGCAGCGGCGCATTTGTCCCCAAGTTCGAAGGGAGAGGACTGAGTGCGGAAGGCGGGACTCGAACCCGCAAGCCCTGAGGCACTGCGTCCTAAGCGCAGCGTGTCTGCCAATTCCACCACTTCCGCGTGCGGCCAGGCTACCCGCCGCCTAGTCGAGGCCGAGATCGCGGCGTAGCTTCGCCACGTGCCCGGTCGCCTTGACGGCGTACATCGCGCGCTCGATGCGCTGCTGGGCGTCAATGACGAATGTCGAGCGGATCACGCCGACGACGGTCTTGCCGTAGAGCTTCTTCTCGCCGTAGGCGCCGTACTTCTCCAGGACCTTGTGATCAGGGTCCGAGAGGAGGGGGAAGGTGAGGTGGTCGATCTCACGGAACTCCGCCAACTTGGCGACCGGGTCGGGGGAGATGCCCAGCACGGCGTACCCGGCCTTGGTGAGCGATGCGAGGGAGTCGCGGAAGTCGCAGGCCTGAGTGGTGCAGCCGGGCGTCATCGCAGCGGGGTAGGCGTAGAGGATCACCGGCGTGCCCTTGTAGGACCTCAGGGCCACCCTGTCGCCCTGGTCGTCGACGAGGGTGAAGGCGGGCGCGAGATCGCCGGGCTCGAGTCGAGTCATGCCGAGATTGTCGCGCGTGGGCCGGAGTGCTCGTCGACGCCCGCAGCGCGCTCGCGCCCGCGGATCCCGGTGACGGCGAAGACCACGAGGAAGGCGACGGCTCCGACGAGCACGATCATCGTGCCCGAGGGCACGCCGGCGTAGTAGCTGAGATACATCCCGATGAGGCCGCAGGCGAGGCCGACGACGGTCGAGATGCCGAGCATGCGCCCGAAGGAATCGGTGAGCATGCGGGCGATCACCGCGGGGATGACCAGCATGGCGGCCACCAGCGTGACGCCGATGACGGTGAGGGTGACGAGGATCGACAGGGACAGCACGATCATGAGCATGGCCTCCACGCGGACGACCCGGATGCCAGACGCCTGGGCGACCTCCGGGTCGAAAGTCGTGAAGAGCAGCTCGCGATAGCGCAGCAGCACGAAGGCGCCGGCGATCAGCATGACGACGACGAGCCAGATGATCTGGCTATTGGTGATGCCGAGGATGCTGCCGAAGAGTGCCTGATCGAAGGCCGGGCCTGACGACCCGAACTTGCTGAAGAGTGCGACACCCAGGGCGAACGAGGCTGTCGTGATCACGCCGATCGCGGCGTCAGCGCCGACGCGGCCTCGGCGCGCGACGGTCGTGATCGCGATCGCGGAGGCGATGCCCCAGAGGCCGGCACCGAGCACGTAGAACTGCACGGCGAAGAGCTGCATGGCGGCGTATCCACCGAAGATCGCATGGGAGAGGCCGTGGCCGATGTAGCTCATGCCCCGGAGCACGATGTAGACGCCGATGAAGCCCAGCAGTGCGCCGGAGAGGGTGGCGACGAGCAGGCCCTTCTGGAAGAAGGCGAAGCTCAGCGGCTCGATGAGGGTTTCCATGTCAGGTGGCCTCGCGCGTGGAGTAGGCGCCGTCGACCACGATCGGCATGCCGAGGTGCTGGAGCACTTCGAGGCGCGCTCCGAAGGTCTCCTCGAGCACGCTGGGGACGATGACGTCGCGCGGCGCCCCCTCGGCGACGACATGTCCGTTGACGCAGACGAGGTGGGGGAGGTGCGCTGCCATGCCATTGAGGTCGTGCGTGGTGAGGATGATCGCCATCCCGTCGTTATGCAGGTCGCCGAGCAGGTGGAGTACGTCGTGCCGCGTGTTGATGTCCACCCCACTTGTGGGCTCGTCGAGGAGGAGCACCTGGGGCTCGCGCAGCAGTGCCCGGGCGAGGAACATCCGCTGCTGCTGCCCGCCGGAGAGTTCTCGGATATGCCGGTCGGCGAGATCGGCGATGCCCAAGCGGTCGAGCACCGCCGCGACGGCCTGGCGCTCCTGAGCAGAAGGCCACGGCCAGAAGCGGTGCTCGGTGCGTGCCATGAGCACGCACTCGAAGACGGTGACCGGGAACTTCCAGTCGACGGTCTCGAGCTGAGGCACATAGGCGACGCGCAGACTCGGCGCGGTCGTGCGCGTGCCGCTGCTGGGCTTGATGAGGCCGAGCAGCACCCGCAGCAGCGTCGTCTTGCCAGCCCCCGAGGGCCCGACGATGCCGGAGAAGGCGGTCGAGTCGATGCTGAGGCTGACGTCGTGCAGGACTGTCGTCCGCCCGTATCCCGCGGAGACGGAGGCGAGGTCGATCAGTCCGGCTGACGTCACTGCGGATAGAAGGCGGTGTCAGGGACGGTGCGCTCGATGACGAGCGCGTCGAGCTGCGTGGGCTGGCCACCGAGTCCGGAGATCATGGTGCGGTAGTTGTATCGCAGCAGCTCCAGGAGCGAGTGCTGGGCCTCCCCCGGCGCCCCGGGCAGGTCGTCATCGCGCAGGGAGTCCTCGTAGCGCACCCCGGTCTCGGCCGCGATCGCCTCCAATACGGCGGAGGGGAAGACCTCGGAGCCGAAGATCGTCGGCACCCCGGAGGTGCGGATCTGCTCGATGAGGCCGGCGACCTCGGCGGGCGTCGGGTCGTCGAAGCTGCTGGGCTGGATGGCGCCGACTACCTCCCAGCCGAAGTTCTTTGCGAAGTAGGCGTAGGCGTCGTGGTAGGTGACGAGCTTCAGCTGGCCCTCGGGCACGGTGACCTGATCGGCACGCACAGCCTCGGCGAGCTTGTCGGCCTCGGCCTTGAACGCCTCGAAGTTGGCCTGGTACTCCGCAGCGTTGTCAGGACAGCGCTCGGTGAGCTTCTGGCGCACGATGTCGGCGTAGGTGACCGCATAGCCGGGGTCGGTCCACAGGTGCGGATTGGGCTTGCCGTCTTCCTTGGGGAAGGAGAAGTCGTAGATGTAGTCGGACTCGGGCAGGGAGATCGTGCCGAGCTCGACGATCTCTGCACCGTCCTTCTTGTTAGCCTCGGCGAGCTTCAATGTCGGATCCTCGAGCTTGAGGCCATTGATGAAGACGAGATCGGCCTTGTTGAGCAGCTCGGCAGTCTGAGGCTCAGGCTCGAACGTGTGGGAGTTGGTGCCCTCGGGGACGATGCCCTCGATCGTGACGGTGTCGCCCGCCACAGCCGCGACAATCGAGGTGAGCGGTGAGACCGTCGTAGCGACGACCAGCCCGCATCCTGCGGACGCACTCGCCGACTCCGAGGAGGCTGTGTCGGAGCTGCCCCCGCAGGCGCTGAGCGCGAGAGCCGCGGCTGCGGCGAGGGACAGGGAGGCTGAGA
>CAJBMR010000251.1 GCA_903954205.1 uncultured bacterium
AGGGTGAGCGAGGCGGCCCATGGATCGATCGCCAGCCCGCGCCGGCGCCTACCGCTCACCCCTGAGCGACTCGCTGCGGCGAGGAGCGCCAGCGGGTCATCTGCTCCCTCCGGTGCGGGGGCGGAAATCTCCGAGTGGAAACGCAACGCGGTCGACGCCTCGGCAGTGTAGGTGTCTGTCGCAACCTCGGTGGGCGTGTCGTCGGCATAGGGGTCTACGAGCAGGGGATCTACGTCCTGATCGAGGAGGTCCTTCAGTTGCTCCCATGCACCGCGCAGATCGAGCACGGAGTCGACGGCCGGCACGAGGACGATGAGGGGCGCAAGGAATCCCCCAAGAAGAATGGTGAACCCTGCCAGGGTCCCCTCAGTGATCGTGCCGACCATGACGAGATAGGCGCCCGCGCAGAGCACTAGCTCCGTAGCCAGGGAAGTAGCGAGCACCGGGACCATCGAGAGATAGGACCACAGGCGCGTAGAGCCGAGGCAGATTCGGCGCCCGACAGAGGCGAAGGTGCGCTCGAAGGCGACATTCTCACTGCCTGTGGCCTTCAAGGTCTCGATCATGCGCAGGGTGATCCCGAGCTCAGTCGCAGTGACCGAAGCCTCGCGAGCCTGGCGTTGGCGCACCTCGGAGCGCAGCACGCTCACGCGCCAGACGAGAAGGATCACGAGCAGGGGGCCGCAGAGCGCGATAAGTGCCAGCAGCGGGGAGTAGATGACCATGACGATCAGATAGAACAGGCTGGTGAGTTGCGCGAGCAAGGCGATGGTGAAGCGACCGGCAAGGACGTCGGCGAGTTGCTCATTCAGTTGTACCCGGTAGGCGAGCGTGGTGGCATCCCGCTGGGCGAAGAACCAGGCCGGCATACGCAGCAGGTGCCAGACGAACCGCGAAGCATTTCGAATGACAGAGACGGTGAGGAGGCGCTGCAGGCCGCGTAACTGCAGGTAACTCAGGATCAGCCCCACGACGAGCGCGGCGACGAGTCCCACGATGATGCCGCGAGAGCCCTCCCGGTTCCCGGCGATGAGGTACTCGTCCACGAAAGCGCGGATCAGCGCGGGAGCGAGCAGGCCCGGCACGATGAGGGCGAGACCGGCGAGGACGACGTAGGAGATCCCGGGCCAGCTGCCGGTCAGGCGCCGACGCACGCCCCTCCACGAGCGACGGCGTGCGCCGCTTGTGGGTCCATCAAGGGCAAGGGCCTCCCCTCCCCACGCCTCGAGCAACTGCGCTTCGCTCACGTGCACGCGACCGAGAAGCGGATCGACCGCGGTCCAACCTCCTCGGCCTCGGGCCTCAAGCACACGCGCATGCGATGGCCCCCATCGGACGATGACGGGCAAGGGCAGGGTGTCAAGCACGGTGGGCCCGCCCGCGCAGATCTTGGCCTGCCCGCCATAGAGCGCAGCCGCATCGGCGAGCTCGGCGAAGCTGGACCCATCGCGAGTCACTCCGACCGCCCGCGCGAGTTCCTCCTGGCCCACGCGCATGCCCTGTGCTGCGAGGAGCATCGCAAGGCATGCGATCCCGGTCTCGTTGGCGCCGAGTGCCAGGCGCACGGGGACGGACATCAGCCCAGCAATCGGACGAGCGGGGCCTGCTTGCCGATCACAATCAGGCCCGTGAAGGGCGTTCCTGCCAGCAGGGTGTACGGCGGTCCCGAGCCGATGGTCCACGCGAACCCCGACGTCGTATCGCCGGATTGGAGCACAATGCCGACCTCGACCACAGGGCCACCGAGCGCACCTGGATCGGCGATACCGGCGATCCCCGAGGTGATCTTGTCCAGACGAGCAGGACTGACCGGGATGGCGCTCACGGACTTGACGGTCCCCAGGATGTAGCCGTATTGCGAGGACGACGCTGATGTCGGTGAGACGAGCACGGACTGACCCGGCGTGATGGCGCCGGAGTCGGTCACCGGCACGAGCGCGATCGCCGTGAGTGGCTGATCGATGGTCTGCAGGATCATCAGGCCGTCGCCAGCCGTGACGAAGGCGCCGACTCGGGTGGCGATTTCAAGCACCCGTCCCGGGATCGTCGCCTTGACCTGGGCGGTGGCTCCAAGGTCGTCCTCGATGGCGACGACGTTGTTGCCGACATCAACGCGGTCTCCGACGTCGACGTAGACCTCGGTCACCGTGCCGGTGAGCGAACTACCAATGCTGGAGACCCCGCCCGAGGTGGTGATGAGGCCGTTGACGGCCACGGTCACCGGTGACCTGGCGATGAAGCCCCAACCGAGGAAGGCGACGATGAGGATGAGCACCGCAATGAGGGCCACCCACATGCGCGGACGGCCGAAGCGCGCGACTTGGTCGACTCGGGCTACCGGCGAATTCACACCGTCCATCGGAAGACCCTACCGAACCGACGAACTCAATTCCGGGGATCGTGAGTTCGGTGGTCGACGAGCACGGATCCCGCCATGAGGCGCCAGATCACTCGCGCGAGGAATTCAACCTTGACGCTGCGCAAGTCAGTAGGGTTCCGGAGCGCAGGTGCCGCCATCGCAATTGCATGCGCCTCCTCCGAATTCCCACCCTGCTCCGGCAACTAGCTCGAGGTCGGTGCCGCTGAGGTTCTCACCTGCGGGGATGGTCAGGTGGATGTGGGTGAGGGATTCCTCATGCAGGACGACCTGGACGATGTCGGGGATGTCCAAGCCAATGACCTCGGACAGCGCAGCGCGAGGATCGGCGAGGAGAGTGTCG
>CAJBMR010000252.1 GCA_903954205.1 uncultured bacterium
AGGCGCTTCCTGACGGTGGGGCTGGCCCTGGTGGTCACCTTCGCACTGGCACCCCTCGCGAGTGCCCAGGCGCTCCCCGTGACCTACCGGGTCGACACCAAGGACCCCGTCGTCTTCATCACGATCGATGACGGGATCGTCGCGTCCCAGGCGGGGCTGGACTACGTCGAGAAGCACCGCACCCCCATCACGAGCTTCCTCACCTCATCCCAGGTGACCGACAGCAAGGTGCGCTACTTCAAGCGCATCTCGAAGTGGGGATCGATCCAGAACCACACCACCACGCACGCCAGCCTCGCGACGAGTGATGCCGGGCTCATCAAGTCGCAGGTGTGCCCCGTCCAGATCGACTTCCGTCGCACCTTCGGCACTAAGCCGTGGATGCTGAGACCTCCATACGGCGCCGGCCCCGACGGACACGTCCTGCACGACGTCGTACGCCGCTGCCACATCACCGACATCGTCATGTGGGACACCGTCGTCGAGCAGGGTCGCATCAGTTACCGCTATGGCGACGGACTCAAGCCCGGCTCGGTGATCCTGCTCCACTACTCGAGCAACCTCGCCACCGACCTCAAGGTGGCCGTGAGCGCCGCACGCGCCGAAGGGCTGAGGCCCGCCAACCTCGCCGACTACCTACGCGCACCTGCACGCGACAGGACGCCGACCGGAGGCCGGTAGCGGGGGATATCCCCCGCGTTACCGGTAATGCACATGCACCCCCCGGCACGATGTCCGATATGGGCACGTCCGCATGGAGGCGACCCAAATCGACATGTAGCAGGAGGAATGCACATGAACGTACGTAAGGCCCTGGTAGCCATGGCCGCGGCCGCGGCTCTGGTGGCTGCGCCGGTCGTTGCGGCTTCGCCGGCCCAAGCAGCCCCCGAGAAGGCCGGCGGCACCACGCTCATCTCCTTCAAGAAGGAGTACGCCGGCATCGTCAAGCTCATCTCGCCCGTCAAGCCCGCCAAGTTCATCGACTCCAAGTTCACATTTCCCGTGACGGGAGTCAATGGCGATGAGGTCCTCCACAGCGGCGGGATCAAGATCAGCAACACCAAGTTCATGGACCCGATCCTCACGGTGAACGCCGACAAGAAGCGCGCGACGATCACCATGACGTTTGAAGACGGCCGTATCCCCGTCTTCTACGCCAAGCATTTCAAGATCAAGGCCGACGGTGTCGGCGGCCAGGTGTGGCAGGGCAACCTCCACGTGACGAACAACAAGACGGTCGTGGAGACACTCAACCAGCTCCTTGGAGTGGACAGCCTCACCCCGGGACTCGGGCTCGGCCAGATCCGCGTCACCATCAAGAAGTAGGCGCTCGCTTGAGCGATGGGGCCCGGGTCACCCGGGCCCCATCGCCATTTAAGCCCTAGGACACACCCTCCATGAGCCGCTTAATGCGCGGCACAACCAGGAGGAAGAGCCCACCCAGGATGATCGTGCCGATGCCGCAGGCGACGAAGTAGCCCGCCCAGCCCAATACGTCGATGAGACGCACCAGTTGGCCGCCGATCGAGTCACCGACGGCAGTCGCGAGGAACCACACGGCAAGCATCTGACTGAGCAGGCCAGCGGGAGCCAGTTTGGTCGTCACCGACAGGCCGTTGGGAGAGAGCAGCAGCTCCGACCACGTCTGCACGAGGAAGACCGAAACGATCCACCAGATGGCTGACTTCTCGCCACCCGCGGACTGCAGGGCGGCCGGCACCATGATGAGGAAGCTGATCCCCACGCCGAAGATCGCCATGGCGAACTTGATGGGAGTCGACGGCGCTCGCGATCCAAGCTTGGTCCACAGGACCGCGAAGATCGGCGCGAAGATGATGATGAAGACCGGATTGATCGACTGAATCCAGCTAATGGGGACCGTGAAGGCGCCTGCATCCATGTTCGTGAACTTCTCGGCGAACTCATTGATCGTCGACCCGCCCTGGTCGTAGATCGCCCAGAAGACGACTGCCGCAAGGAAGAGGTAGAAGAACGCCCAGAGCCGATCCCGATCCACGGGCGTGAGCTGCGGCTGCTTGAAGAGTCTCCAGAAGTAGATAACCGCGATAGCAATCACGACGACCGTGAAGAGCACGGTGATGTCGGCAATTCCCAGGCCCAGGACTCCGAGGGCCACGAAGAGCACGATCGCGATGACGACGATGCCAATCAGCCCCTGAATGCCCGCCCGGCGGCGCTCGGGAGGAGTCGCCGGGTTGGGCACCGCGATCCCCACTGAGCCGAGCCCCTTCCACCCCGCCATGTACTGCGCGAGGCCGATGAGCATGCCCACGCCTGCAACCGCGAAGCCCAGGTGCCAGTTGATGTCTTCACCGAGGTAGCCCACGATGAGCGGAGCGATGAGCGCACCGAGATTGATGCCCATGTAGAAGATCGAGAAGCCGCCATCGCGTCGCGTGTCGTCCGGCGCATAGAGACCACCCACCATGGCGCTCACGCTTGGCTTCAACAGGCCGGTGCCGATCGCGATGACGAGGAGTCCGGTCCAGAACAGTGCTTCGACCGGCACCGCCATGACGAAGTGGCCGGCCGCGATGACGATGCTTCCGAAGAGCACCGCTCGCCGCGGTCCGGTGAGCCGATCCGCGACCCAGCCGCCCAGCAGTGGCAGCAGGTAGATGAGGGACACGTAAGTGCCGTAGATCGCCGCCGCCTCCGCATCGGTGAAGCCAAGTCCGCCGCCGGGCGGGGAGGCTCCGTCGGGCGGCGTGATGAGGTAGAGCACGAGGATCGCGCGCATGCCGTAGTAGGAGAAGCGCTCCCACATTTCGGTGAAGAAGAGCGTGGCAAGTGCACGGGGCTGGCCGAAGAAGGTCTTCTCAGCCAGCGGGAGGCTCACGCGGCACCCTTGAGCGGGCGCCACCACTGCGGATGGTTGCGGTACCACGCGATGGTCGCGTCGATGGCCTCGTCGAAGCTGCGAGTGGGCGCATATCCGAGCGCGCGCAGGCGTGAATCGTCGACGCTGTAGCGACGGTCGTGCCCGAGACGGTCGGGCACGTAGTCCACCCACTCATCCCAGGCGCAGCCCATGTGCTCGAGGATCCGCTCGGTGAGCTGGCGATTGGTGAGCTCGACGCCCCCGCCGATGTTGTACGCCGCTCCCGGCTCCCCGCGCTCCACCACGATCTGGATCCCGAGGACGTGGTCGTCGACATGCAGCCAGTCGCGGACATTAAGACCGTCGCCGTAGAGCGGCACCTTGAGGCCGTCGATCAGGTTGGTGACGAAGAGCGGGATGACCTTCTCAGGGAACTGATGCGGCCCGTAGTTGTTGGAGCAGCGCGTGCTGGACACGCTCATGCCATAGGTGCGGTGGTAGGCACGGACTAGGAGCTCGGCGGACGCCTTCGACGCGGCATACGGCGAGTTGGGCAGCAGCGGAGAGTCCTCGGTCCACGAGCCTGACTCGATAGAGCCGTAGACCTCGTCCGTGCCGATATGCACCACGCGTGGAGTCCCGTGCCGGCGACAGGCATCCAGCAGTGCCTGGGTGCCCACGACATTCGTCACCACGAAGTCCTGCGGGCCCGCGATGGATCGGTCCACGTGCGTCTCCGCCGCGAAGTTGACCACGACATCGTTTCCCGGGATCACCTCGTCCAGCATCGCGCCATCGCAGATGTCGCCCTGGACGAAGGAGTAGCGAGGATCCCCCGAGACGGAAGCCAGGTTCGCCCGGTTGCCCGCGTAGGTGAGTTTGTCGAGCACGAGCACACTCTCGACATCCGTGCCCAGGCTGCCATTGAGCAGACTGCGCACGTAGTGCGAGCCGATGAAGCCCGCGCCTCCTGTCACCACGTAGCGCACTGGCGCATCCTACGGATGCGTGAACCGCCTACGGGGCGATTCGGATGACACCGGTGAGAGTCCTCACCGAGGACGCCGAGGAGTACGCCGTCACCGTGACGGAGTAGGTCCCCGGGAAAGGCAGCATGCCTCGAGCTTTGCCCTTGGCAAGTGACCATTCGAAGGGCTCGGGGAATCCGGGGAGTCGCCAAGTGACCTGGCCGATCGCGCGACGCAATTCGCCCTTGAGCTTCAAGGAGCGCGTGCCCACACGCATCCCGGACATCCCCACGGAGGTGCCCGACAGAGTCACCGTCTGGGGCGCCGACACAGGATCGGCGAGACGCACCGAGAAGCCCCGCGCGTTGCCGATCACATGACCGTCCTCGCTCGTCACCCGGTAGACGAGTGCGTAGCGCCCCGCGTTGATGGAACGCACCGGTGCTGCCACCGAAGAGCCGGACACGCGTGCGGGCCCAGACAGCGTGGCACCGGACGACGTGAGCACACGTAGGGCCGAGCTTGTG
>CAJBMR010000253.1 GCA_903954205.1 uncultured bacterium
GCCCGCAGCCAACGGCGTCCAGTAGACGGTCGTCACGACTCCCGCGATCAGGTGCAGGCGAAGGTATCGCCGTGCTAGGTCACTCATGCTGTCCTCTTTCGAGCATTAGGTGAAGGCCTGTCACGTCCAATGACCGTCCATGACCGTGCATGAGTGTCTATGACCGTCCATGTCCGTCCAATGCCGTAGTCGACCTTCAAGGACTTGTTTGTGCTCGGCTGTGCCCTTCCCTGTGAGCCTTCTGTGAGTCACATTGCAATACGTCCGCGAATCGCGGGAAGTTCAATGGACGAGGGGAGTGCGATGAGCGTCGTTGACGCGCCACGCCAGACGTGGACTCCAGAGCAGGCCATCCATGAGGTGATCATCGACCTGAGCCTTCTGCGGGACTGGACGTCGCCCGTCGCGTGCGCCTCCGCCGCGAACGAGCTGGAAAGGGTGCGGCAGTCCTTGTTCCGCGAGGGGATTGGTCCAACTTCGGCATCGCGCATCGTTGCAGCCGTCACGCGTTACGCCTTCCTCACGGGAGGGTCCTGCAGCCTCTCGCGGCGGGCTTTGTGGCGACTTCATGCGGTGGATGGGGTGCCCGCCGATGCCTTGGCTCAACTTCAGTGGCCACACGTGCGGATTCGACTGCGCGAGATCGCCGTACCCGGTGAATCGGGGACGCGGTATTTCGGTCTCAGCGGCGAGAGTTGTCGCCTCCTCATGCTCATGCGTGATCGCACGCGAGAGTCGGATCGGGCCTCATGCGTGTTCGTTCACGACGATGGCCGCGTCTGGCAGGCTCCATGCCTTGCCGAGGCACTGTCGGCCATGTCGATGTCGTCATGAGAGCGGGGAGACGGATCTTCGTGCCCCTGCTAACGGCGGGGCTTGGCGCCATCATTCTTCTCGCCGGCTGCGCAGGAGGCGACTCAACCACGCAGGGCGAAATCGCCCCCGCGCAGAATCCTGTGACATCCGAGCCCGGCGCGGAGATTATCCGCAATGCCGACATGTCGCTTCGTGTGACTGATGTGCGCGAGACGGTAGATCGCATCGACAGCATCACGGCACAGGCAGGCGGCCGGATCGCGAGTGAGAGTGTCACGTCGACCGGGGATTCGCTCTACGCCTCGGTGACGGCACGGGTCCCCACGGACCGACTCGACTCGGTCATCACAGCGGTGGGCGACCTAGGCGAGGTGATGTCCCTGAGCGTGGTGGCCGAGGACGTGACCGCTCAGGGGGCAGATCTGGACGCTCGCATTGAGGCACTGCAGGTCTCCATCACGCGGCTGAGACAACTGCTTGCTTCGGCCGAGACGACCAAGGATCTCATCGAGATCGAGGCCGAACTCACCGCTCGCCAGGCGGAACTCGACTCGCTCGTCGCCCAGCGTGCGGCATTGTCTGACCTTGTGGCGCTGTCGACTCTCAATGTGACGGTAGACCCTCGCAGCGAGGCGGCTGTGTGGACGCCTCCGGGTTTCGTCTCGGGTCTTGAGTCCGGATGGAACGCCCTGCGCACTGTGACATCGGGACTCGTGACCCTCCTGGGATTCCTCCTGCCCTTCCTGGGAGTCCTCGCGATCCTGGCGGTGCCCATCGTCCTGCTCATCTTCCTGCTCCGCCGTCGGAAGTGAGTGCGTTGCAGCAGGAGGACGAGGGGACTGTGCGCGTCTGCTCTAACGCTTCGTGTAGGTGATCTCGAAGTACTTGTAGCCGCCACCGCCAGGCACGATCAGGCGGTACTTGTAGGTGCCGCGGGCCCATGCCCCCGTGGAGGTATAGGGGTAGAACGCGAGCTTGTAGCGGCCGTAGCAGTTACTCACATAGGCGGAGTCCTCGGTCCGGTAGCGGCCCGCGGGGTCGCGCCATTGCAGTTTGACTCGGTCTCCCACACGAGCTCCTGCAGCACAGTCGGCCTCCACCACCAACTTGGGAAGTCGCGAGGCCGTGCCGTATTGACTCTGGGAGAAGGTGCGCCGGGTGCCCCCGGCGTCATCACTCCAGGACCAGGAGTAACTCGATACGCGGGGCTGGATCTCCTGACGCGGCGTGGTTGCCTGCGCGGCCTGCGCAGGCGCGAGGAGTGCGAGCGCGATGGCGACAACGGCGGGTGCTGCTGCGGCCTTCAGATACATGGACTTCATCCCAACCCCTTCGACTCATGGATTGCCTCGACATCATTGTCATGGCGCAGGGTGAGCGCATGAGTCATCCCGTGAGCATCGTTCAGTCATTCACGGGGAGCCTTCAGACGTGCGATGGGATTGCTGCTCTAGGAGGTAGCAGTGCCACGCTTGATGACGCCTGACGTCGACACTTCGACGCTGATCGTGTCGGTCGTGTCCTGGCCGTTACCGCGTACGCGGGTGGTGGCCTGGAAGGCCCGTGCTGTCCCCGCGGGGATAGTCACTGACAGAACGGCGGCACCCTTCCCCTGCACGGCCCTCGTGAGGGTTGCACCCCCGTCGCAGGCTCCGATCGAGAGGAAGGCCCCTTTCGCGGTGCCGCCCGCGCAGTAGGAGATATCGACACGGTTCGCACCACTACCGTACGGCCCGGTGTGGCTCAGCCTGAAGGACGCGACGTCTAGATCGCCGATGTTCTGCACGTAGAAGAGCTGACCCCAGGAGTTGGCCGCATTGAGTGTCACGCTGAGTGGTCCGGTGGTGTTGGTCGCCACCCGGGCGGGGAGCACGGCGGAGAGTCGGTACGTGGCCGTCAGGACGGTCAATTGCATGAAGTTGGACGAACTGGCGTTGAGTCCCGCGCCTTGGGCGCTGCCGTGTGCGGTGACGACGATGATCGTCGCCACCGCCCCGGCAGCCAAGCGTTGCGCGATGTGTTGTGAGCGGACTTTCATGGCGATGCTGCGTGTCCTCAGGAGGTTGTTGTGCCGGCGTCGCGCATTGATTCGGTCAGAGTCCACGTGAGGGCGGCACTCTTGCCCTGCACCGTGTTTGCCGGGAGCACGCCGTTGACGGTCGTCTCCGAGCTGGCCGGCAGCGCGATGGTGAAGCGCAGATGGATGTCCTGGCCCGCCAGGATATTGGCCCCGGCCGGGAGCGTAGGAACCACCGCGAGAGACATCGGGGCGGCCTTCAGCGATGAGGCCGACGCGGTGCCGACCGTGGTAGTCGTGCCACCGCAAGCGCCCGTGGCGGGAGTCCACGCGACGCTGCACTGCGTCACGGCGACACTCAGACCGCGCATGGCATCGGTCGTGAGGACACTTCCCACTGAATCAGCGAGAGACAGGCGCAAGTCCTGGGCGTCGAGATTGCCGTTGTTGGTGTACTTCACGTAGCGGTAGGACACATCTCCCGGCGCCATCTTGTCGATGAGGGTGGTGAAGCCGCTGCCGTTGTCTGCCTGGATGAGGCTCAGGGTGCCGGCGGTCACCGACGTCGGGCTGGTGTTGTAGGCCTGGGCCGAGAGAGTGGCGAACACGCTTGATGTGACGAGGGCGAGTCCGCCGACGCCGGCGAGGGCCAGGATGCTGATCTTGCCGATGGTGGGGCCGAGCGATCGCGCAACTGCAGGTGCTGACACTGGTTCTCCAATGGTTTGGCGGATTCATCGTCCGTAGTGGTGAGGGGTGTGCGACGTCTCAGGTGACGCCCCCACGGGCCGGCTGCGCGTCGGTGGGTCCCGGCGCAGTTCGTCGGCGGGTGGCAAAGAGGGCCAGCGCGATGAGGTTCGCGGCGACGAGGAGCGACAGGCCGAGGCGCTGTGCTTCAGGGGAGGCGAGGAAGGCGAGCGACGCTCCGATAGTGGGTACTCGCCAGATAACCTTCTCCACGCCTTGCTGGGGGGAGACCATGACGGGGTCGATGTCGATGGCGGGGTTGGCGTCCCCCCTGGTGGTGAATCTCGTGAGGCCGCTGAGCGGCCTGACGTCCACGACGCGGTGAGCGAAGGCCATGGTGCCCGCCTGCGCCACGATCACGTCGCCGATGCCTACCGTGGAGGCCGCGGTCCGCTGCGTGACCACGAGATCGCCAGGGTCGATGGCGGGGCGCATGCTCCCCGTGAGCACAGTCGTGATGCCGATCCCGAGTGTGTTGCGGACCACGGTCGGCAGTGCGAGCAGGGCAAGCGCCGCCGCGCACAGGAGGATCACACCCCATCTACGTCGAAGGGGAGCGCGAACGGCGTTGAGCATTGGGTCGGGCTAAGTATGGGTTTGCGAAGCGTCGATGCCTCGAGCGGTCAGCAGGTGGGCATGTCCGGTCATGCATCGTCGCTGTTGCGAATTAGCGGATGGGTGCAAGCAGGGTTGACCACCGCGAGCGAAGGGCGAGGAAGCCGACGCCGAGAGCCACGACGACCAGCCCGGCGGCGAGGAAGTAGCCACCGAATCCGAGAGACTCCACCAGTCGGGCGAACTGCCCGCCGATGGCGCCACCGGCGGCTGCGGCGAGGTACCACAGGCCCAGGAGCTGACCGGTGAGTCCCACCGGGGCGAGTTCGGTCGTGGTCGAGAGTGCGATGGGGACGATGAGCAGCTCGGCCCAGGTGAGCACAAGGAATGTGGCGAGAACCCAGGCGACGCTTGAGGTGTTGCCCTGCTGAGCGGCGAAGCCAGGGATCGCGATGATGAGGAAGCTCAGGCCAATCCCGATGATCGCAAGGGCTGCTTTGGTGGGGGTCGTCGGAGCGCGATTAGCCAGGCGCGTCCACAGCACCGCGAAGAGCGGAGCGAAGATGACGACGAGCACGGGATTGAGTGAGAGCAGCCAACTAGTCGGCACAGTGAAGCCGCCAATGTCGCGCTGGACCCAGTCCTGGGTGAACTCGGTGATGGTGGACCCCGCTTGAGATGACAGCGCGAAATAGATGACGCTGGCGAGGAAGAGCAAGAGGAAGGCCATCATGTGGCGGTGTTCCACGCTGCCGCGCGGAGTGCGGCGCAGCAGCGACATGAACGCAAGGATCGCCACGATCACGATGACGAGAGTGACCGAGGCGGAGATGGTGCCCGCGGTGAAGCCGGCCACAGTGATGGTGGCCAGGAAGAGGCCAGCGATCGCGGCGAGAGCCACAACGGCGACGACAAGGGCGCGTGTGCGCTGCTGCGGTGTGGCCGGGCGGGGGACGGTGATGCCGACGGCCCCCAGTCGGCGCCGTCCCACGGCGTACTGCGCGAGGCCGATGAGCATGCCGACACCGGCAACGGCGAAGGCGATCCGCCAGGAATAGGCGGTCGCCAGCCATCCGCAGATGAGCGGTGCGGTGAAGGCGCCGACGTTGATGCCGAGATAGAAGAGCGAGAAGCCGCTGTCCCGACGCGGGTCGCCCTCGGTGTAGAGCAGGCCCAGGACCGTTGAGATGTTGGGCTTGAGCAGTCCTGTACCTGTTGCGATGACGAGCAATCCGGCCCAGAAGATCGTGAGCCCAGGGATGAGCAGGACAAAGTGGCCGGCTGCAATGAGGACTCCGCCGATCACGAGTGCGCGTCGCGGTCCGATGAGGCGATCGCCGATCCACCCGCCGAGGAGCGGTGCGCCCAGGACGAGTGCGGAATAGACGCCGAAGAGCGCAGCCGCGTCACCCTCGCTAAAGCCCTGACCCGGTCCCGGTGGGAAGGGGCCATCCTCGGGCCGGATGAGGTAGAGGACGAGGATCGCGACCATGCCGTAGAACGAGAAGCGCTCCCACATCTCGACCATGGCGAGCGTGAGCACGCCTCGGGGCTGCTTTTCCTTCACGCGGCAAGTATGGGTAGTTAGCGGGCCAGACCGCGGGTGGACTCGCGCGGCACCAGCGTCGCGGAGACCAGGCGCACCTCGTCGGCTGGGAGCGGCTCATCAGCGATGAGCATGGCCAGGGCGATATCGAGTTGCGTGTGCACATTGAGGTCCAGGGCCGTGATGCCGGATGCCGCCGCGACCGCATCGTCGATGTCCTGTGCGACGAGCAGATCGCCAGGCACGTCGAGTTGGAGCTCGCGCGCAGCGAGCACGATCCCGTGACCGAAGTCCTCGAGCATACCGATGAGTGCATCCGGTCGATCTGGCGCGCGAAGCAGGTCCAGGGCTGTCTGCTTGGCGGCGCTCGACAGCTCGGGTCGGCTCTGGGCGGAGGCCGCCGGCGCGATGGCCAACGTCGGCTCGATGTTGTGCTCCGAGCACCATGTCGCGTAGGCGTCCCGGGAGTCGGCGGTCGCCGACCAGGCAAGGTCGGAACTGATCATGCCGATGCGCCGAGCCCCGCGCTCCCAGCAGTGGTCGAGCAGGGCGCGGGTACTTCCTGCGGCATCGATGGTCACCGCGGGCCCGAATTCACCGTTGGGGTCCTGGCCCATGAGGACCGTGTGCGTGGGCAGACCGCGCAGCAGTTCGAGTCGGGGGTCGTCGAGGATCGGATCGAGCACGATGAGCCCGTCGAGACCGAACGACCTGAGCTGGGCCGTCGATTGCACTCCGGGAAGCACGAGGAGGGCACGCCCGTGATGGAGCGCCGCCTGGCTTGCCGCCACCGCGACCCGGCCGTAGTAGTCCAATCCCAGCAGCTCCTCCAGTGACATGGTGGGTAGCTGGGGGAGCAGGAGGCCGATGGTGTCGGAGCGCCCGAGAGCGAGATTGCGCGCCGCGCGGCTCGGCACGTATCCCAGCTCTGCGGCGACAGCCCGCACGCGCTCGCGGGTACTCGCATCGACCCTGCCCTTGCCGCTGAGCGAGTGGGAGACGGTCGTGATGGAGACTCCTGCCGCCTTGGCGACATCTGCGACCGTCACGCGAGCAACCACCCGGTGAGGGTAGCGACTTTGCCGAAGTTCCTTGACAGCGCGGGAGGGGGCCGACACACTCGGCCCACCAATGCCAAAGCGATTTGGCACCTCGTGGGAGGGAAAGGCTGATGTCCGCACAGATCGACTCGGGGGCAACGCATCTGCGCCGAAACGCTATCGGCGCCCGTCACATCGTGTTCTTCGTCGTCGCGGCTGCCGCGCCGCTCGGCTTCGCCGTCGGAGCGATCCCCCTGGCCATCGGTCGAGGGGGCATCGGCGTCAGCGGAATGTTCATCGTCGTCGGGATCATCCTGCTGGTCTTCGCCGTCGGATACGTCGCCATGGCCAAGCACGTGCGTCGCGCAGGTGGGCTCTACGTGTATGTCTCCGAGGGGCTCGGTCGTGCCATGGGTCTGGGCACCGCGTTCGTCGCGACGTTGGCCTACGCCATCGCTGCGACGGGAGCGGTCGGAATCTTCGCAATCCTTGCGCAGAGCGTGTTCCTCGAATTCTTCCTCATCGAGACGGCATGGGTGCTGTGGGCTCTCATCGCCACACTGCTCATGGGTCTTCTCGGGGTGCTGCGCGTCGAACTCAATGCGCGCGTGCTCGGGATCGTGATGGTGTGCGAGGTGGCGATTCTTCTCGTCATCGGAGCCGTCATCGTGATCTCCGGCGGAGCCGAGGGCCTCTCGCTCGCGGCATTCAGCCCGGCAGAGGTCTTCGGGGTCAATCCGGGCGTCCTACTTGCCGTAGTCATCTCGGCTTTCGCGGGCTTCGAGGCGACCGTGCTCTACGTTGAGGAGGTGCGCTCACCGGAGCGCTCGATCCCGCGTGCCACATACGGCGCCATCTTCGTGCTTGTGGCCTTCTACGCCTTCGTCAGCTGGGCCGTGATCCAGGCATTCGGCAATGCCGGAGCCGTCGAGATCGCGGCCACCGACCCTGTGGGCATGTTCTTCGCGGCTGCCGATGGCTTCCTCGGTCTGTGGGCGGTGGCGCTCCTGGGCGTCCTCGTCGTCACGAGTTGGTTCGCCTCGATCCTGGCCTTCCACAATGCGACCACGCGCTATCTCTTCGCGCTGGGCCGCGATCAGGCGATTCCACGGAAGTTCGGGACGCTGTCGCCGAGATTCGGTTCGCCGATGTTCGCCAGCATCACGCACACGACGTTCACGCTCATCATCGTGATCGCCTTCGCGTTGGCGGGAGCCGATCCCTACCTGGATCTTTACGTCCTGGGCTCCACGCCGGCGGTGGTAGCGATCCCGGTGATGGAGTGCCTGGCCGCCGCCGCGATCGTTGCCTACTTCGCCCGTGATCGCCGCGGCATGTCAGTTTGGCGGGTGATCGTGGCTCCGGCGGCCGCGGGCCTCGCACTCCTGCTCGTCACGTACCTCATCATCACCCAACTGGACATCTTCACGGCGAGGGGTGCTCTCGTGAACTCAGTGCTCGTCGGTGTGGTCTTCGTCGCCCTGCTGGCGGGTGTGGTGCGGGCACTCTGGCTCAAGCAGCGTGATCCTGCGGTGTACGCGGATCTCGGCCGCGCTTCCGGGAATGAAGTTGTGTCCGCATGACCACCTACGATCCCTTTGCGCGCGGGGAATTCCCGGTCGGCGTGCGCTCCGAGGAGTGGCACGACTCTGCCCGTGATCGCACGCTCCCCGTCGAGATCTGGTTCCCCGCGACGGACGACTATGCGGGGCAGGATCTGGATCCCGTCACGTGGGATGTTTTTCCGCCCGTGTGGGCGGCGGACGGCGTCGCCGCTCCTGACGAGATGTGCGCCCAGTCGGCCGTGCGCGACGCGCAGATGCGCGATCTGGATGCCCCCGCGCCGTTGGTGCTGCTCATCCATGGCTGGGCTGGCTTCCGCCGCGAGTCGACCTTCATCGGCACACACCTGGCGAGTCGCGGCTACATCGTCGTGTCACCCGATGTCATCGGGAGCACCTGGGACGACGTGGATGCCCTGCTCACCGCGTGCGAGCCCGTCGGCCGACGTGAGGACCTCGTCGACCATGCGGAGGCAAGCGCCGTCGCCCGCATCGGCGACATAGAGTTCCTCATCTCTACCGCGGTCGAGCGACTTCCCGTCCGCGACGGGGGAGTGGGCGTGACCGGAGCGAGCTTTGGGGGCTACTCCTCGCTCGTGGCGCCGACCTCGGATGGCCGAGTCGCTGCGATCGCCGCCATGTGCCCCGCCAACGATGATGGCATGGTCATGTCCGGCGACTCCCTCTTCAACTCTCGGATCCGGGCTCCGTGGAAGTCCGATCCCGCCACGCTCATGCTGGTCGGCGACCGCGACTCCCTCCTGCCGCTCTACGGCCAGTTGACGCTGCTCAAGGAGGTCCCCGCCACGCGCAAACAGGTGGTCGCGATGGCACGTGCCGATCACAACCACTTCGTCGATGACGTGGAGCTCGGCCAGGCCTGGCTCGGTGAGTTCGCCGAGCGCGTGGGGCGGATCTTCCGCGACGGTCCGGGCAACTGGTCGCTCATCGCCCAGTGCGTGCAGCCGATGGAGGCGCTCGTGCCCGGTGAGAAGGCCAAAGTGGCCTGGCAGGGGATCATCGCAGCCCACTTCGATGCCCATCTCCGCGATAATCCGCAGGCGATGGCAGCGGTCGCTGATATCGAGGGGCTCGCTGAGCAGGTCGGTGTCGAGGTGACGACGATCGGTTCGGGCGGTGAGTGACGACGACGCGATCGCTGCCGTGGTCGAGCGGGCCTACGCCGCTTTGGAGTTCGAGCCCGGGGCGGAGCCCGACTGGGACCTCTTCGACTCCGCCTTCGCTCCCGAGGCGATCCTGGCACTGCGGGTCTTTCCCGAGGATCCAGAGATTTCGGTCTTGGGCCTGCGCGCCTACGCGGAGTCCCAGATGCGCAACGACCTGGGGGAGCAGGGGTACTCGGAGACACCGGGAGCTGGATCGATAGAGGTGATCGGCGATATCGCTGTGGTGCGACAGCCCTTCACCATGAACTTCGCGGATCGCAGCGTCGACGCGGTGGACGTCTTCAGTCTCGTCCGGATAAGTGGAGTCTGGAAGGTGGTTGCCGTGGTCAGCGACACCGCTGTTCCCGTGTAGCCGACCTCAGGTGCGTCGGTAGTCAAGCCTGCGGGGATCGACGTATAGCGGATCGGTGATCCCCTGCCGCTTGGCGTCCCGCGTGTGAATGGTGGAGCGCGCACGGGCCTCAGCGCTGGGGCCAGTCCTGGCCCTGGCCGCCATCGATGGCCACGTCGGCGAAGTAGTAGGGGTCGGTGATGCCCTTCTTGCGCATCGCGATGCCGGTGAGCACCTCGCGGATCACGCGGTTGGCCACGAGCGCCGTCGCGTATGTCGAATCAGCAAAGGGATTGAGCTCCACGAGCTCGATGCCCACGACGTTCTTCTCCGCCCCGAGCCGCCGGAGGATCGGGAAGAGCTCGCGTGGCGTCAGACCGTTGGGCTCCGGTGTGCCGGTGCCCGGAGCGTACGCGGGATCGAAGACGTCCATGTCGATGGAGATGTAGAGATACTCCGTACCATCGCCCGCTTCCTCGATGGATCGCTCCATGACCCAGTCCCAGCCGAACTTATCTACCTGCGCCATGTTGTGATAGCGGAAGCCCTGGTCGCGCATCCAGCCCAGATCCTTGTCGTTGGGCGCCCAACCGCGCGTGCCGACCTGGATGAAGTTGTGACCGGAGGCGTGACCCTGCTCGATGAGCCGGCGCACGGGCGTGCCGTGGGTGAGGTTGAGGCCGAGCCCGGCGTCTGTCGCGTCGTAGTGGGCGTCGAAGTGGATGACGCCGACATTGCCCTTGCCGTAGACGTCGGCGATCGCGGCGACGTTGGGATACATGAGCGAGTGGTCGCCGCCCACGATGAAAGGAATCGCACCCGTCTCGGCGACTTCGCGCACCAGGGCGCGGATCGGCTCGATCGAGGCGTAGAGCGACAGGTTGTTGACGGGCGCGTCGCCGTAGTCGGCGAGCACGAGTTCGGTGATGGGATCGACGCGCGTGTGCTGATGGGGAGTGCCGTATCCGGGTGGCATGTAGATCTCGCCGTTGCGCACCATCTTGGGGCCGAACGCCGAGCCCCTCATGCCGTAGGAGAAGTCCAGTCCGGCGCCGATCATGGCCACCTCGACGCCGGCTGCCGTGAGGTCGGCGGGGGTCAGGGCGATCGGCGCGCCCACGAAGGTCTGGAAGCCGGACATGCCGAGTTGGAACATGTAGCGGCGCAGGTCGATCAGTCCCGGTGGGCGATCTCCCTGCAGGTCGGGGCGCTTAGTGAAGACGCCCATGCCTGACAGGTCCTCGGGGTTGTACTCGGGGAAGTCGGTGGGCGGCGGGAACTGAGGAGCGCTCATGGGGGCATTTAAGTGAAGAAAAAGCGCTTTGGCAAGCGGTCGCGGCAGGGTGGCGGCAACTCCCGTCCGCCCATCCGGGTGGGCTAGCCTCGGCCCGCGGCGCACGAACCCCTGCCATGCGACATTCACCGCCACGACGAGCTGGCCATAGAGGGTGTAGGGAGCGTGACGATGTTGACGGAGCCTCAGCGGGCCACGCTGCGCGCGCTGATCGACCGGCTCATCCCGGCGGACGACTACCCGGGAGGTTGGGACGCCGGGGTCGGCGACTACCTCGAGCGACAGTTCGCCGGAGATCTGAGTGACGTGTTGGACCTATACCGCTCGGGGCTCGACGCCCTCGAGGTCGAGGCCCGCGCGAAAGCCGGGATCAGCTTCAGCGAGCTTGCCCCCGCTGCGCAGGATGAGTTGCTGCGCCGGGTCGAGTTGGGCGAGATGGCGACCGACTGGCCGGTTGACCCGGCCGCGTTCTTCCGCGCAGCGGCCGAGCATGCCGCCGAGGGCTTCTACGGCGACCCGGGCAATGGCGGCAACCGCGACGAGGTGTCCTGGCGCATGATCGGCTTCGAGGTCACCGGATGAGCACGTACGACGTCATCGTCGTGGGTGCCGGAGCAGGCGGCGGGGTCGCGGCCGGTGTGCTGGCCGAGGCGGGCAAGACCGTGCTGCTCATCGAGCGTGGGCGCGAGCTCGCCTTCGACGACGTCCCGCGCGACCACCTGCGCAACCACCGCTACTCGCGCTACGGGCACAACACCGGCCCGAGCCTCGAGGGCAATCCACGCGTGGTGGTGGACCGGGATGGCCACGAGCACACACTGCGCCCACACGAGGATGCCTACCAGAACAACGCCACCGGTGTGGGCGGCGGTGCCCGGGTCTATGGCGCGCAAGCCTGGCGCTACCTGCCGACTGATTTCGAGATGGCCAGCACCTACGGCGTGCCGGCCGGGAGCTCGCTGGCCGACTGGCCGATCGGCTACGCCGACGTTGCGCCGTACTACGAGCGCGCCGAGTGGGAGATTGGTGTCTCGGGCGACAGCGTCGGGAGTGCCGAGCGCTGGCCGCGCGACAGGGACTACCCGATGCCGCCGGTGCAACTCAATCGCCAGGGTGCGCTGATGCGGCGTGGCGCGGACGCGCTCGGCTGGCCGACCCTGGCGGTGCCGCTGCTGATCAACAGCACGCCGTACGGCGGCCGGCCCGCCTGCATCCACTGCCAGCACTGCATCGGCTTCGCCTGCCCGGTCGACGCCAAGAACGACAGCCAGAACACCCTGCTCGCTCGTGGGCGTGCGACCGGCCGGGTCGAGGTGGTGACCGAAGCCATGGTGGAGCAGGTCGACACGGTCGGCGGCCGGGTGGTCGGCGTGACGTACTTCGATCGCGATGACGAGCGTCAGACCGCGCGCGCCGAGGTGGTGGTGCTGGCCGCTGGCGCGATCGAGACAGCCCGGCTCATGCTGAACTCACGCTCTCCGGAGCACCCGCAAGGGCTCGGCAACGCGCACGACCAGGTGGGGCGCAACCTGCAGGGCCACTACTACCCCGGCGCGGTCGGCCTGATGTCCGAGCCGGTCCACGACGGCATCGGGCCGGGCGTGACCACCGCGATCACGCAGTTCAACCACGGCAATGCCGACCTGATCGGCGGTGGCATGATCGCGGACGAGTTCGTGGTGCTGCCGATCATCTTCTGGGCGCGCAATCTGCCACCGGACCTGCCGCGCTGGGGCGCCGAAGCCAAGCGCTTCATGCGCGACAACTACACCCGAGTCGCGCGCGTGATGGGTCCGGTGCAGGAGATCCCCAGCCCCAATGCGCGCGTGACGCTCGACCCGAAGGTGCGCGATCGCTGGGGCATCCCGGTAGTGCGGCTCTCGGGCGCGACCCATCCCGAGACGGTGCGGACGGCCGCGTTCATGTACGCGCGGGCAGGGGAGTGGCTGGCCGCCTCAGGCGCGCAGCGGATCTGGGGGTCGCCGCCGAGGCTGAAGCTCAGCGGCGGCCAGCACCAAGCCGGCACCGCCCGCATGGGCGATGACCCAGCGAGCTCCGTGACCGACCGCTGGAGCCGGGTGCACGGCCACGACAACCTCTACGTGGCCGATGGCTCGGTGCACGTGACCAATGGCGGCTTCAACCCGGTCCTGACGATCATGGCTCTGGCATTTCGCGCCGCCGAGCACATCGTCCGAGAGTGGTAACGCGGTGGCGCCGACGAGGTCTGCGGTGGGGGCGGCGCGGACTCATCCGGCGTAGGCCCCCGGGCTCTACTCTGACGCCGTGAAGGTGTGGGCTCGAGTCGCACCCGGTGCCTTTGTCGTTATCTGGAGCACCGGCTTCATTGGCGCCCGCTACGGCCTGCCCTACGCCGCCCCGCTCACACTTCTCGGCGTACGCATGGCACTGGCCACGGCCGTCTTCGCCCTGCTCGTCCTTGCCCTGCGATCCCCGCATCTGATGGGTCGCCGCCAGTACTCGCGATCGGCGGTTGTGGGGATCCTGCTCCACGCCGTCTATCTGGGCGGCCTCTTCACTGCCATTGATCTCGGCCTGGCCGTGAGCGTGACAGCGCTCATCGTCTGCCTTCAGCCGATTCTCGTCGCGATCCTCGCCGGCCCAACGCTCGGCGAAGAGGTCCACGCTCGACAATGGCTCGGGTTCGCGTTCGGATTCCTGGGCGCCGCCATCGTGCTTGCACCTGGACTCACCTCCGGTGAGACGCCTCCAGCAGCAGCCCTGGCTGCCATCGTCGCTCTGGGCGGCACGACCGCCGCCATGCTGCTGCAGAAGAAGTGGGGCGATGACATCCCCCCGCTCGCTGGTAACACGGTGCAGTACGCCGCGGCTACCGTCGTCTTGCTGGCCGGAGCCGCGCTCACGGAGCCGCTGAGCATCGACTGGACACCGGCATTCGCGGGGGTTCTCGCCTACATGGTGCTGGTGCTGTCGGTGGGGGCGATCCTGCTGATGTTTTGGCTGATCCGCCGCGGCACCGCCTCCGGGTTCGCGAGCCTGTACTTCCTCGTGCCCCCTGTCACGCTCCTGGAAGCCTGGATCCTCTTTGGCGAGCACCTCCCGGTGCTCGCCCTCGGCGGATTCGCGGTCGCCACGCTCGGGGTGGCGCTCGTCCGGGCCCCTCGAGCACCGATCGACGCCGCTTGAGACGCCAACTTCTTCTGTTGGGACCTGCACCGACACGGCACCGCGGCTGGGTTGAACGGCCCATAGCAAAGGGGGCCCTGCCGCGACTCCTCGCGTCAAGGCCCCCTTCTTTGTGCTTAGGCCTTCTTGGTCTCCATGTCAGTCGCCTTGCAGGACCCCAAACATCAAGCGGTGCCGACGTCAGCGGGCGGGGATGGTGATGGTGTTGGACTTCACCGCACTGTGGGTGATGTAGACGTAGGTCTTCTTGTTGGCCTTGCGTGACCAGGTGAAGGCGTTGTCGGTGATGGTGGGACGTGCGCTGCCTTCGGTGAAGCTGGTCTGGCCGGGGAGTTTGACCC
>CAJBMR010000254.1 GCA_903954205.1 uncultured bacterium
CGAGGGTGATGCCTCCCTGGCGGAGTGGCGCGCTGGCCACGAGACTTACTGGGAGTCCGTCGACTGCCACGTCGACGACAACACACTTGTCGTCCTCGTGTGGTTCGAATTGGTCAAGCTCCACCGCGACTGGCCGATCCCCAGGGTCCCCCGCCACGCGGTGGACATCCTCAACTAGGGAGCCACAATTTCTTGTCGGCGGCGGGCACACTGTGCTGATGGCTGACGACGTCCGTGAGGTCCTGCTTGCCAAGCAGCGGGACCTCGACGCCCGCGCTGCGGACCTGGCGGCGCCGCCGGATGCCACCGGCGGCATCTCCTTCGGCAAGCGTGTGGGCGACGGCACGAGTATCGCCGTCGAGAGGCTCACCCAGGTCGCGGCGCATGAGCAGTTGCTCATGCAGATGGAGGAAGTCTCACGCGCACTCGCCAAACTCGACGAGGGCACCTACGGCGTGTGCGACTCATGCGGCTCGACGATCCCCGAGGGGCGACTGGAGATCCATCCCTGGGCCGTGCTCTGCGTGCCCTGCGCGAGCGAGTAGCCCACCCCATCGGAACGCTCCCAAGCCGAGAGTCTGCTGGGTTCAGCGAACGCTGACGTGCTCGACCAGGAGATCGGTGAAGCGGTCGGGATCGTGCAGGTGCGGCTCATGGCTCGCTCCAGGGAACACGACGAAGCGACTGCCCTCGAGAGCGGCATGCGCATTGCGCCCGTGCGCCAGAGGAATCATCGGATCCTTGTCACCCCACACGATGAGCACGCGGGTCCCATCCAGCAAGTGCAGCTTGTCCAGGGCAGAGACACGCTGGCCCGAAGGACTGACCACGCTGCGCAGCGTGGCGAGGACTGCTGCACGCCGATCGTCTTCACTGAGCCACGAGACCGTCTCGAGAGCGCGCGGGCTGAGGGCATGAGGGGCCATGCCGACACGGGCCAGCCGCTCGCCAAGCCATGCCGCACCTCGGAGCGTCTTCCGGTTGATCGCCCACTTGATGACGAGCTCCGACCCAGGAAGCGAGGCCGCACGCAGACCCGTGAAGGTCTCCTCGCCCAGGCCGCCGCTCGACTCCAGCACTAGGGACGCCATCCGATCCGGGAATTGGTAGGCGAACTGCATCGAGACGCCGCCACCGAGCGAGTGGCCGACGAGGTGCACCCGATCCATAGCCAGCTCATCGAGGAGGTCGCGAATGGTCGACGCAAGCGAGCCGAGGCTGTAGTCACCTCTACCCTTCGACGACTCACCGTGCCCCGGCAGGTCCAGCGCCACGGTGCGGATCCCCTGGGCCGAGAGTCGATGGGGCACATCGCCCCACGTGTCGGCGCTCGAGCCGATCCCGTGCACGAGCAGGACGGGCGTCCCCTCTCCCGGCAGATCGACATAGGCCACGTCGCGGCCGTGGAGGTGACGATGGGTGCGGGTGGCGGTCCTCGACATCTGCGGTGCTCTCATGCTCGTGCCGCCCTCACTGCTCGCCCAAATACCTACGGTTCCGTAACCTACGGTACCGTAACCTTTGAGCTCGTCGCCCGTCCAGCCGGGGTCATCCCTACGAGTCAAGAGCAGCCGCAAGCTTCATCCACTCGTCCTCAAGGTCGGCTTTGCGTCGCTCGGAGTCCTGCAGTGCGCGGTTCAGATCCGCCAGCTTGGCGTGATCCGTCGCGGCACTCGCCATCTGCCCGTGCAAATCCCGCTCGGCTTCGTCGAGTTTGGCGATGGCGCGCTCGATTCGTGACATCTCCTTCTCAATGGCTCGGCGATCCTGGCGCGCCTGCTTAGCGTCGGTCTTCGGAGCCGCTGCGGCGGGAGCCGCAGGCTGCCTCGCCTGGGGACGTTTGCGCACACGCTTGAGGTACTCCTCCACGCCTCCCGTGAGATGGGAGAGTCGGTCATCTCCCATCAGGCCGTAGAAGTCGTCGCACACGCGCTCCAGGAAGTAGCGGTCGTGGGAAATGACGATGAGCGTGCCGGCGAAGCCGTCGAGCAGGTCCTCCAGAGCCGTGAGTGTCTCGACGTCGAAGTCGTTGGTCGGCTCGTCGAGCACGAGCACATTGGGTCCGCTCATGAGCAGCCGCGTGAGCTGTAGGCGCCGTCTCTCGCCACCGGAGAGGTCGCCGACCGGCGTCCACTGGCCATCCGAGCCGAAGCCCAGGCGCTCGCACAGCTGGCTCGCGGTGAGTTCGCGATCCTTGCCCAGGTCGACGCGGGCGGCCACGCGCTCGACGGCCTCGAGCACGCGCCATGACGGATCGAGCTCCTCGAGATGCTGTGAGAGGTAGGCGGGCTTGACCGTCACGCCCGTCGTGATCGAGCCCTCAGCAGGGGGGATCTCCCCGAGCATCGTGCGGATGAGGGAGGTCTTGCCCGTGCCGTTGGAGCCCAGAATCCCCACGCGCTGCCCCGGGCCGACATCCCAGGTGAGGTGATCAATGAGTGTGCGCTCCCCCACCGCGACGGTGACGTCGTGGAACTCGTAGACCGTCTTGCCCAGTCGCGCGTTGGCGAAGGCCAGGAGTTGTACGTCGTCCCGCGGTGCCGGCTCGCCCTTGATGAGCTCATTGGCAGCGTCCACGCGGAACTTGGGCTTGGTCGTGCGCGCGGGAGCACCGCGGCGCAACCACGCGAGCTCCTTGCGCAGGAGGTTCTGTCGGCGAGACTCCGAGGCCGCTGCCTGGCGACTGCGCTCCGCTTTGCTCAGCACGAACGCGGAGTAGCCGCCGTCGTACTCCTCAACTCCCCCGTCGACGACCTCCCAGGTGCGCTCGCACAGGGCGTCGAGGAACCAGCGGTCGTGGGTGACGATGACCACCGACAGCCGCGGCCGCGAAGCAAGGTGATCCGCGAGCCACGCCACCACCTCGACATCGAGATGGTTGGTCGGCTCGTCGAGGAGCAGCAGGTCGAGGTCGGCGATAAGTGCTCGGGCGAGCTGCACGCGCCTGCGCTCACCGCCCGACATGGTCCCCAGCCGCCGCGCGAGCAGATCCTCGTCGAATCCACCGAGGAGGCCGTCGAGGACCTCGCGGATAGCCTGGTCGCTCGCCCACTGGTGCACATCCTGATCGGGCACGACGTACTCGGCCACGGTCATCTGCGGGTCGAAACCCTCCGCCTGCGAGACGGCGCCGACGTGCACCCC
>CAJBMR010000255.1 GCA_903954205.1 uncultured bacterium
CAGTTGAGGTCGACGGCAAGCGCCTCGCCGTCACGCTGCCCGCGGGACTCGGAGCATCGGCCCGGCCGGTGAGTAGCGGGGCAGGCAAGCCCGGCCGCAAGCGCGAGCGCGCCACGGGCGGCGGAGCTTCCGGCGATGCCGTGGCCGCCCCCATGCAGGGCACCGTCGTCAAGGTCGCCGTCGAAGAGGGCCAGGCCGTGCAGGCGGGAGACCTCATCGTGGTGCTCGAGGCCATGAAAATGGAGCAGCCCCTCACCGCCCACAAGGCGGGCACGGTCACGGGACTCGAGGCCACCGTCGGCACAACCGTGCCGACCGGCACCGTCCTCTGCCAGATCAGCGACTAGGCGACGCCCCTGAGGCTGCTACGACCGCGCCCCGGCGGTACCGTCGAAGGATGAAGCGCTCGGCCACTCTGCTCGCTGTCTTCACCCTGGCCCTCGCCGGCCTGATCGGACTCGTCGCGGGTCCCGCCCAGGCCCGCACCTCAATCGACTCCGTCGCCTCGGCGCTGCGCAGCAACCCCGTCTACAACGACCCGGCCGCCGAGAACGCCCTGACCGCAGGCCAGGCCGCCGATCTGCGCACGCAGATCTCCGGCACCGGTGTCCCCATCTACATCGCGGTGCTGCCCGCATCGGCGGCCGCCGAGACCGGCGGTCCGGACGAGCTCCTGCGCGATCTGCGCAATGCCGTGGGGCGCAGCGGTGTCTACGCCATCATCGCGGGCAATGCCTTCCGCGCCGCGGCCACCGAGGGATCGGTCACGGCGATAGCGGACTCGGCGTTCCAGTCTGAGTCTTCTAACGGGCCCTACGCCGTCCTGGAGGCCTTCGTCACCGGTGTCGGTGAGCAGTACGGCGGGTCGTCATCCAGCGGATCCTCGTCAGCGACCGGCTCGTCCGGCTCGATGTGGCCGGTGCTCATCCTCTTGGCGCTGATCGGTGCCGTGATCCTCGCCGTCACCCTGTGGGCACGACGCCGCGGCCGCGCGGCGCAGGCGCAGCGCATCGCAGCACTGCGCGGCGTACTCGACCAGGACGTCACGCAGTTGGGCGAGCGCCTAGGTGCCTTCGACCTCACCGATCCCCGGCTCGACGATGCCGGGCGCGCGGACCTGCAGAAGGCTCTCGACGCCTATGCCGCGGCTAGCGATGTGTCTGCGCGGGCCACGACGGACACGGATGTCACACGCGCGACATCCGAGCTGGAGGAAGGGCGCTATGCCCTCGCCTGTGTCGAGGCGCGCATGGACGGTCGCGCTCTCCCCTCACACCGCTCGCCGTGCTTTGTGGATCCACGCCATGGCCCGAGCAGCGACGATGTGGAGTGGGCCCCGGATGGTGGTGCGCCGCGGCCCGTGCCCGTCTGCCCGTCGTGTGCGACGACCCTGCGGTCAGGCTCCGCACCCGCAGCCCTTGAGGTCGACACACCCGCGGGACGTCAGCCCTACTGGCGCGCCGGCAACGACTACGCGCCGTATGCGCGCGGCTACTACTCGTCCTTCGGCAACATCCTCCCCGCGCTCTTCATCGGCACGATGATGGCGAGCGCCTTCAGCATGCCCGCGGCCGCAGCGGCAGCGCCCACGGCCGGTGACTCCTCCGGCGGCTTCGGCGGGGGTGACTTCGGCGGGGGCGGATTCGGTGGAGGCGGGGACTTCGGCGGGGGCGGCATGGACTTCGGTGGCGGCGACTTCTAGGGACGTCGCCTAATCCTCAGCGGATCGGTGCAGCCGCCGCGCAGCCTCGGCGACCGAGCCGCTGAGGCTTGGATAGACCGTGAAGGTCGAAGCGAGCTGGTCGACCGTGAGCCGAGCGTCGACAGCAACCGTGATGGGATGAATGAGCTCGCTCGCCCGAGGCCCGACGACGACGCCACCGATGACGATGCGTGAGCTCGGTCGACAGAAGAGTTTGACGAATCCACGGCGGATGTCCTGCATCTTGGCCCGCGCATTGGTGTCGAGGGGCAGCATCACCGAGTCCGCGCGCACGACGCCATCATCGACCTCCTGCTGCGTGACGCCCACGGTGGCGATCTCCGGCGTGGTGAAGACCGTGCTGGAGACGTGGGACCGGTCGAGTGGGCCGACGGAGTCCCCGAGCGCATGCCACATCGCGATGCGGCCCTGCATCGCGGCCACCGAAGCGAGCATGAGCACCCCGGTGCAGTCACCCGCCGCATAGATGCCACGGGCCGTGGTGCGCGAGACGCGGTCGACCACGACGAACCCGCGATCGTCGACCTCGACCCCCGCTTCGGCCAATCCGAGCCCCTCGGTGTTGGGCACCGACCCGAGGGCGAGGAGCGCATGCGTGCCCTCGACCGTGGATCCATCGCCCAGGGTGACGACCACTCCGTCGTCGGTGCGCCGCACCGCCTGCGCGCGCGACTTCTCGAGCACCGTCATGCCTCGACTGGTGAAGGCGTCTTCGATGACGGCTGCCGCGTCAGGATCCTCGCCGGGCAGCACGCGATCGCGGCTCGAGACAAGCACGACCTGCGAGCCGAGTGCGTGGTACGCCGACGCGAACTCCGCGCCCGTCACGCCCGAGCCGACGACGATAAGCCGCTCGGGCACCTCGTCGAGGTCATAGACCTGATCCCAGGTGAGGATGCGCTCCCCATCGGGCTGCGCGCTATCGAGGATGCGGGGCCGCGCCCCCGTCGCGATCAGGATGACGTCGGCATCCAGGGCCACCTCGCCGTCAGGGGTCGACGCGAGCACACGCGTGGAGGACTCCAGACGTCCCCGACCCCTGATGTAGCGGACTCCGTCGCGGGCCAGCCGGGCTTCGATGTCCCGACTCTGGGCGGCAGCCAACTCCTTGACCCGCTGGTTGATCGCTGCCAGGTCGACACTGAGCGTGCCCACACGCGGAGCCTCGCCATGCACGCGGATCCCCAGCGATCCGGCTTCCGCGGTCACAGCAAGGAGGTCGGCGGTGGCAATCAGGGTCTTGCTGGGCACGCAGTCGGTCAGCACTGCCGAGCCGCCAGGGCCCTCGGAGTCGACGATGGTCACCGGGGCGCCGAGCTGCGCTGCCACGAGCGCGGCCTCGTAGCCGCCGGGTCCCGCTCCAATGATGACCACTGATGTCACGACGACATTGTGTCGGACGGCTGTGTCGGACAGCCCACGGCAGGCACTACCGCCCGTACTCTGGTCGCGTGGCGCTCTATGCGGCGTACGGCTCCAACCTCGACCCTCAGCGCATGGCCGAGCGGGCTCCCTACTCGCCCGTGGCCGGCACCGGGTGGCTCGAGGGCTGGCGGCTGACCTTCGGCGGCGAGGACCGCGGGTGGGATGGCGCGCTCTCCATGGTGGTCGAGGAGTCGGGCCACGCAGTCTTCGTCGTCCTCTACGACATGCACCCACTCGACGAGGCGTCCCTCGATGCATGGGAAGGCATCTCGCTCGGACTGTGGAGCAAGATTCGCGTGCGCGTGCAGACCCTCGAGGGCAGCGTCCTCGCATGGCTCTACGTCCTCGACGCCTACGAGGGCGGCCTGCCCTCTGCGGACTATCTCGCGATGATCGCCGATGCGGCCGCTGCGGGAGGCGCTCCAGACGACTACGTCGAGCAGGTACGCCGCCACCCCTGTGCCTGATCCATGGCTCCTCCCACGACCGGGCCGCTGCTAGCGTCGCGCGCATGACCGATCTCTACGCCGATCCGCATGCCGCGGCACGCGAGGCCGCAGCTGCCCTCGCCGAGGCCACCGGCGTCGACCACCACGACGTCGCCGTCGTGCTCGGCTCGGGCTGGGGGCCTGCAGCCGATGCCCTCGGCACCACGGTCGCCGAGATCGATGCGCACACGCTGCCCGGCTTCCGCCCTCCCGTCGCCGACGGGCATCACGGACGAATCCGCAGCATCGACGCGGACGGCACGCCAGTCCTGGTCTTCCTAGGGCGCACGCACCTCTACGAGGGCCACGGCGTCGAATCCGTCGTCCATGCTGTGCGCACGGCCGCAGCCGCCGGATGCCGAGTCATCGTGCTCACCAACGGTTGTGGCGGACTGGACCCGTCGTGGACGCCGGGCACACCTGTCCTCATCAGTGATCACCTCAACCTCTTCGGTGTCACGCCCCTGCGCGGTGCGACGTTCATCGACATGACGGATCTCTACTCAGCACGACTGCGCGGTATCGCCCGGGATATCGACCCCACGCTCGACGAGGGTGTCTACGCGCAGTTCCTCGGACCGCAGTACGAGACGCCCGCGGAGATCGGCATGGTGCGAGCCATGGGCGGCACGCTCGTGGGGATGTCGACGGTGCCGGAGGCCATCGCGGCCCGCGAGGCCGGGATGGAGATCCTCGGTCTCTCACTCGTTACGAATCTCGCCGCCGGCATGACGGGCGAGCCGCTCAGCCACCAGGAGGTGCTCGCCGCCGGCAACGCCTCCGCCGCACGCATGGGGTCCTTGCTCTCCCAGGTGATCCGGAGGATGTAGTGGGCGTCGCACCGATCTCACCCGAGGAGTGGCTCAGCGACGACCCCGATCCCGCCACACGCGAGGCCCTGCGCGCTCTCATCGACGCGGCCGCTGGCGGTGATGCGGATGCGTCGGCGGAGATCGCCGATGCCTTCCGCGGGCCGCTCACGTTCGGCACGGCTGGATTGCGCGGCCGCATGGGGCCGGGCCCTCACCGCATGAACCGCGTCACCGTGTCGCGCGCCGCAGCCGGGATCGCGGCGTACCTCCTCGCCCATCACGAGCACCCCGCCGCGGTCATCGGCTTCGACGCCCGGCACATGTCGGCTGAGTTCGCGCGCGACTGCGCCGAGGTCCTCGCGGGCGCCGGCGTGAAGGCCCTGGTCCTCCCACGCCCCCTGCCCACCCCGGTCCTCGCCTACACCGTGCGCGCGCTCGGCACCGACGCAGGTCTCATGGTGACGGCGAGTCACAACCCCGCGCAGGACAACGGCCTCAAGGTCTATCTCGGGGATGGGCGG
>CAJBMR010000256.1 GCA_903954205.1 uncultured bacterium
ACCGAGTCGGCGATGCCACCGGAGAAGCCTGCCCACAGGCCCAACAGCGTGCCGATCAGCGTGGCGCAGATGGCGACGACCAGGGGGCCGATGATGCCGGTGCGGCTGCCCACCATCAGGCGCGACAGGATGTCGCGACCGAGTTGATCTGTGCCCAGCCAGTGTGCAGAACTCGGACCCTGGGAGCTTGCGATGAGGTCCTGGGCGAAGGGGTCGTAGGGCGCGATCCAGTCTGCGGTGATGGCGATGATGATGAACAGCGCGACGATCACGACGGAGATCCAGAAGATCGGGCCCCATCGGGTGCGCCGCTTCTCCTCGGCCGGCGTCTCCATCGCCTGCGCAGGCTGTGCCCCGGTGGGATCTGTGCTCATGCGGCTGCTCCCGCTCGGCGCAGGCGTGGATCCAGCGCGTAGTAGAGCAGGTCGATAACGAGATTGGTGATCAAAACGAGGATCGCTGTGAGGAGAGCAAGGGCCTGCACGACCGGTAGGTCGAGCGTGCCCACGGACGACACCAGCAGGCTTCCGAGGCCCTGGAGGGCGAAGACGTTCTCGATGAGCACGGCACCGGCAAGAGAAAAGGCGAGGATGAGGCCCGCTGATGTCAGGACGGGCAGCGAGCCGTTGCGCAGGACGTAGCGCAGCCAGATGCGTGAACTGCTCAGTCCCCGTGATCGTGCGAAGACGATGTAGTCGCGATCCACGACATCCATGACTGCGGCCCTGGTCTGGCGGAGCAGGATCGGGATCTGCAAAGTCGCCAGGGCGAGGGCGGGAAGCGTGAGGTGCCAGATGGTGTCAAGGAAGCCATCGCCGGTCCCGAAGCCGGGGAACCAGTCCAACTGCACGGAGAACACGTAGATGAGTAGGAAACCGATGGCGAAGGCCGGGGTGCACAGTGCGATCAAGGTGATCGAGGAGGCGAAGCGGTCGATCCAGCTCCCGCGACGGACGGCAGCGACGATCCCCAGTGGGATGGCCACGACGACGGTGATGATGAAGGCGTAGAGAGCGAGCCAGACGGTGGTCCACAGCCGGGAGGTGATGACCGACATCACTGCGTCGCTCGAGCGGATCGAGACTCCGAAGTCACCCTGCAACGCGGCAAGAGCCCAGTTGCCGTATTGCACCAAGAACGGGTCGTCCAGGCCGTAACGTTCGCGAATCGCCGCGACGGCCTCAGGTGTCGCGTTCTGCGGCCCCAGCAGGATGCTGGCCGGATCGCCCGGAGCCAAGGCGAGCAGGCCGAACACCAGCAGGGAGAGGAGGGCGATCGTGGCTACGATCGCCACCACTCGTCGCAGCGCATACGCTGCAAGGGTCATTGGGCTCCACTGATCTTCATCGGCCAGGGCTGAGCTACGGAGAAGTAACTGAATCCGCCATCCCAGACTAGATCGTTTCCGATGGCCACGGCGACCTGCTCATTGAAGAGGGGCACATAGGGCAGGTTCGTGTTGACGTTGCCCAGCAGTCCGGTGAGGGGCTGCTTCAGTTCCTCGGCGGTGGTCGCCGTGGCGACGGCCGCCGCCCGTTCAGTGACCTCGGGAGTCGCGTACTTCGCCACGTTGACCGGCGCCGTCTCCCCGACGAGGACCGGCGGGAGCTCCCCGGCCCACGTTGTCGGACCGGACATCGCGAGCAACTGAAGGGGGCTGCCCGCCGGGTCCATGAGGCCCGCACCCCAGTCGGCAGCAGAGACCGGCTTGACGTTGATGGTGATGCCGATCTGCTTGGCGGTCTCGGCGAGGTTCTGGCCCAGCGGGGACATCCAAGGCTGAGTCGTGTCGACCGGCAGGTCTACCGTGAAGCCGTCAGGGCTCGCCGACTTGGCCAGAGCCTCCTTCGCCTTCTCTATCGAGAACTCCGGCACAGCCGGCAGAGCAGCAATGATGGCGGCGGCGTCGCTCGGATAGGTCGCGGTCATCTGCACCTCGGGAACGATGCTCGTAGCGACAGTCGCCCTGCCATTGAAGAGAGGCTGGGCAAGCGCCGGTCGATCGAGCAGGTGTGCCATCGCCGTGCGGACGTTGATGTCGTCGAACGGTGCCCGTGTGGTGTCCATGACCAGGTAGTCGATATAGGCGCCATCGACGTAGGCCATGGTCGCGTTGTCGAGCTCATCCCACTGCCGGGTCGCGATCAGGGGAATGTCGAAGAAACCGTCGATCTCGCCGCTGCTCATGGCCAGGCGCGCGGTCTCCGGGTCCTCGATTGAGACGATCTTGAGCTCCTTGGCCTTGGGAGCGCCGCCCCAGTAGGCGTCATTGCGAGTAAGCACGAGTCCATCCGCCGAGGAGTAGGACGCGATGGAGTAGGGGCCGGTGCCCATGCCCGGCTTCTCGGGACCGCCCGCGGCTTCACCCGCAGCCTCGTCGTACGCCTGCTGGCGCACCTGGGCGAAGACAGCCAACTTGGTGGGCATGGCCGGGTCTGGGGCGACCAGCTTGATGGTGACGGTCTTGGGGTCCGTCACCTCGACGGACTCGACAGTGCCGAAGTACGGCGCAGCAAGTGAGGTGCTGTCCGGCCCGACGTGGCGGCTGATGGAGTAGGCCACGTCTTCGGCGGTCAGAGGTGTGCCGTCCCAGAACGTCACGTCGTCGCGCACGGTGAGCACGATGGTCTGGGGGTCCGGCGCGGTGTAGGAGGTGACGGAGGGGATCACGTTGCCCTCGTCATCCTGCGTGAGTACGCGGTCGAAGGCCGCGCCCTGTGCCCGCTGCGATGGCAACACTTGGTCTTTGGCAATATCCATCGACATGACGGGCGATTGGATCGCCCAGGTCATCGTCTCGATCTCGCCCCCGCCTGCGGGCGCCGCACTGGACGAGGCGCTCGTGGCCGAGTCGCTGCTCCCGCCAGAGCACCCAGCCAGGAGAGCCGCGGCTAGGAGGCCGATCCCGATGGTGGACCACTTCGCGAGTCTGGGCATATCGAACTCCTCTGCTGGGCGGCCCCGGGGGCCCGCTCGAACGGTTGCGTAAGTATTCAATGCAAATTCGCCCAGGCGCAAGCACTTTCCGAAAGAATCTGACGCATGGGTCCCGTCGTGGTGGTCGTTGGGGGCGGGACGGCGGGGTGCGCCGTGGCTGCCCGCCTCGCGGAGGCGGGGCGGGCGGTCACCCTGATCGAGGCTGGCCCCGACTATGGCCCCCGGGAGCAGGGCCGGTGGCCGGCCGACCTGCTCGACGCGACGACCCTGGCGACCTCCCACGACTGGGGCTACTCAGGCCCAGCCGCCGACGGGCGCACCGTGGCCTTCGACCGCGCGCGCGTCATCGGGGGGTGCTCGGCGCACAACGGCTCGACGATGTCGATCGGGTGGAGCGGTGACGACGCCGACCTACCTGTGACATGGTCGACAGCGGCCCTCGCAGACGCGCGACAGCGCGCAGCCGAGCGCACGCGCGTCAACGCGCCTGCTGAGTCGGCGATACAGCCATTCCAACGCGCCTTCCTCGATGCATGCGATGCGTTGGGTGTACGCCGCACCGATGACCTGCTCGATCCCGAGAGTGGTGTGGGAGCCAGCCTGAGCCCGGTTAACGTCGTCGACGGCATCCGCTGGAACACCGCGATTGCCTACCTCGATCCGGTCCGCGATTTGCCGAACCTGACCATCGTCGACCAGTGCGTCGTGGATCGAGTCGAGATTCGAGCCGGCAGAGTGACCGGCGTGCTGGGGGTGCGCGACGGAATGCCCGTCGCCTTCGACGCCGACCTCGTCGTGCTCTGCGCAGGGGCCTACGGCACGCCGATGATCCTCATGCGCTCAGGGATCGGGCCGGCCGAGCACCTGCGCTCGCTCGGCATCCCTGTCGTGGTCGACCTGCCCGGGGTCGGCAGCACGTTGCAAGACCAGCCGGTGTTGCGCCTGGAGTGGGCGGCAACCCCGGTGCTCATCGAGGCACTCGAAGGCTTCCGCGAGGCCACGGGATTCCTGCCGGAGGAGCAGTGCGTCGCCAAGGTGTGCAGTCCGGGCCAAACCGATGCTGCGCCGTACGACATGCACGTCTTCCCCTGGGTGGAGCCCGACCCGGTGCACGGCTGGCGATGTGTCATCCCCGCAGGGCTGCTCAGGCCCACATCGACCGGCACGATCAGTCTCGCCTCCCGCGATCCGGAGGAAGCGCCACTCATCGATCACGGCTACCTGCGTGACGACGATGATGTCGATCGACTCGTGAGCATGCTGCCGTGGCTGACCGACCTGGCCCGGCAGCAACCGCTGGCCGACTTGCTGGGCGAGCCGTTGGTGGCCGCGCCGACGGGCGACCGGGAGGACCTCATCGAGTGGGTCCGCGGGAATCACCACCACTACTGGCACCCGACCGGTGGGGCGGCCATCGGTCCTGACAGCTCGATCGACGCCGTCTGCGATAACCGTGCGCATGTGCGAGGCGTCGAGGGTCTCGTCGTCGCCGATGCGTCGATCTTCCCCCGTGCCCCGCGTGCGACCACAGCTTTCCCCGTTACCGTCATCGGCGAGCATGTCGCCCGCCTCATCCTGGAGGACACGTGAGCGAGCACGACATCGTGGTGCGCGGGGGCCGGATCATCGACCCGGAGACCGGGCTCGATGCCATCGGCGACGTAGCCATCACTGGGGGGCGGATCGACGCGGTGATCCCGGGAGGCAGTGCCGACCTGCACGGCCGCGAGGAGTGGGATGCGACCGGTCAGGTCGTGGCTCCCGGCTTCATCGACCTTCACAGCCACTGCCACGATCGCGCCTCGCGCCTGCTCCAGGTCTGCGACGGAGTGACCACGGCCCTGGAGCTGGAGGGCGGGCTACTCGACATTCCTGACGCTTACGCACGAATGGGCGAGGAGGGCAGCCCCAACAACTACGGTTTCTCAGCGTCGTGGGCGCTGTCGCGCATGAGCGTCTGCGGCATCGACGTGTCGGCCGGGCTGCCCGCCTTCCTGGCCAACATCGGGGCGCCAGCGTGGCATCGCGAGCTCACCGACTCCGAGCGCGGGCGCATGCTCGAGTTGCTGAGGCGTGAGCTCGACGACGGAGCCCTCGGGATCGGAGTGCTCCTCGGCTACTGCCGCGAGACGGCGGGAGCGGAGTACCTCGAAGTGGCCGCGCTCGCAGCCGACACCGGTACTCCCACCTATACCCACGTGCGAGATCTGGGTCGCGTCGACAGCGGTCTGATCGGCGCGGAAGAGGTGGTGGCCGCGGCACTCGACTCCGGCGCGCACATGCACCTATGTCACGTCAACAGCACCTCGCGCCGCACCGTTGATCGA
>CAJBMR010000257.1 GCA_903954205.1 uncultured bacterium
CCTTCAGCGCTGCGCAAGAGCACGGAGGGATCCTCGGCACCGTGAATATGCAAGACGGGTACGTCGATGGGAGTCTCCATGCGCTTGGAGTAGCGGACACCATCGGTGCGCACGAGAGAGCGCAGCGCCCAGCGGTGATACTCCACCGCGCAGTGCGCCGTCGGCCAAAGGGAGAACGCCGAGCGGTAGGCGAGGGATGTCTGCGAATCCGGCCACCCGGGTGTTGCTGACCAGGACTGCAGGATCTCGTCGACGCGTGCGCAGTCGTCTGCCATGAGCGAACGCTCGGGCAGGAACGGCCACTGGAAGCCGACGGCGTAGAGCGCCTGACGACGTTGGATCGCATCGCGCACGATGGCGGCCCGGAAGCGTCTGGGGTGCGGCATGGATACCGGGACGATCGCATCCACGACCTCTGGGTCTAGGACGGCCATGCTCCAGGCGATCAGCCCACCCCAGCCATGGCCGATGACGGTCGCTGAAGGCTCGCCCAGGCTGCGAATGACCCCTGCGACGTCGCGGGAAAGCGTGGTCGGGTCGTAGCCGTGGGGGGTGTGGTCCGAGCAGCCGTAGCCCCGCAAATCCATGGCCACCACCCGATAGCCCGCCTCCGCGAAGGTGCGCATTTGCCGGCGCCAGGACCACCACAACGTCGGGAAGCCGTGGAGGAAGACGACCAGGGGGCCTTCGCCGGCCTCGACGATGTGGAAGCGCGCGCCGTTAGCGGAAACCTCTCGGTGAGCCCACGGTCCGGGCTCCCGGATGATGACGTCGGGGTCGAGGAGCACGCCGGTTCAGCGCTCGGGCAGGGCGCGTGGCTCCGGGACCTGCTCCACTGCCGACTGCAACGTCGCCTTTGTCTGCTCGATCTGCGCAATCGTGCGATCCGGGCCCTTGATCTTCGCGGACTCTTTCTTGCCGAGCAGGCCAAGGATGGCAGCCACGATGAAGAGGAGCAGCGTGACGATCCCGAAGCCGGCCCACACGGGCAGGCCGAGTGCGACGAGGACGTAGGCAAGAGTCACCAGCAGGAAGATTCCGCCGAGTGCGCCCATCGACAGGGCGCCGACCAGGAAGATGCCCGTCTTGCCTGCCGCTCGTCCGGTCTGCTGAAGCTCCAGCTTGGCGAGGGCGATCTGCGCCTTGACCAACCTTTGGAGGTCGGCAACGGCAGCGGCGACGAGGGCCTTGATCGAAGCCTCCCCCGGGGGAGTCATATCGGGCATGGTCGTCTCCTTCGCTGTCCGTCGCAGGAAGGCTAGTGGGTGCCCGGGGGCGACGCGCCGGCTTCCCCGTCAGCACCCCCCTGGTAGACGTCAGGAATCCCGTCGCCGTCCACGTCGGCCTCCTCGATTTCGGCCGCACGGCGGTAGTGCCTGTTTCGGGTGAGGAGCATGATCGAGGCGATCAGGGCCGAGATGACCGAAGCGGAGAAGACGGCCACCTTGGCGCTGTCGAGCAGGGCGATGTCATCCGAGTAGGCCAGCTCGGTGATGAGCAGGGCGACGGTGAAGCCGATCCCGGCGAGGAGGCCGACGGCGAAGACATCCCGCCATTCGATCGCGGGATTCAGGCGCGCACGTGTGAATCGGGCCATGAGCCACGCCGTAGAGACAACGCCCAGTGGCTTGCCGATGATGAGACCGGCCATGATGCCGATGGCGACAGGACTGCTGAGTGACTCGATCAGACCGGTACTGCGGAGGTCGACGCCCGCGGCCAAGAAAGCGAAGCCCGGCACGCACAGGCCGGCGCTCAGGGGAAGCAGCATCCGCTGAAGCCGATCGACCGGGGATTCGGTCTCGCCCGGATCGACACTCGATCGCGTGAGCAGGGCCATGGCGACACCCGCCACAGTCGCGTGGATGCCACTCTCATGCGTAGCCCACCAGATGACGAGTGCGAGTGGCACATAGATGAAGGGGCTGCGTACGCGGCGTTTTTGGAGTAGCCAATAGACAGCCAGCAGCGCTACGGCGAGGAGGAAATAGCCGAGCGAGAAGCCCTTGGAGTAGAAGATCGCGATGATGGTGATCGCGCCAAGGTCGTCGACGACGGCGAGCGTGAGGAGGAAGGCCCGCAGGGCCACGGGGAGCATGCGCCCGACGACGGCCAGCACGGCGAGGGCGAAAGCGATATCCGTCGCCATGGGCACGGCCCAGCCGCGCAGACCGCCCGGCACGCCGGAGGGAGCGACGATGGCGACGAAGATGATGGCCGGCACGATCATGCCGCCGAGTGCCGCGGCGATAGGAACGGCGGCCTGCGACGGCTTGGAAAGCGTGCCGTGCGTCAACTCGTGCTTGAGTTCCAATCCTGCGACGAAGAAGAACACTGCGAGGAGGCCATCAGCGGCCCAGGTGGCAAGACTGAGGTTGAGGCCGAGCGACTCCGGCCCGACAGTGATCTCTCCGAGTGCGAAATAGGAGTTGCCCCAGGGAGAGTTTGCCCACGCGCTGGCGATGACCGCCGCGATGAGCAGGAGGACTCCGCCGATGGTCTCCCCGCGCAGGGCACGCAACAGCCACACGCGCTCACCCAGGGATGGGCGATCAAAGATCTGGTGCACGGTGCCCTCAGGCGGCGTACTCCCAGTAGGGGTGGTCACGTGCGGCCTCCAGGGTCGGTCAATGAGACGCCGACCAGACTTCCCGGCACACCACGGGCAAGGCTACCTGTCCCAGACGGTCCGAGGCCGCCCGGCTAGTCCTCGCTGCCACCTGACTGGAGTCCGGTTGAGATCAGGTGCATCACGTGTGGGTCGGCCAGGGTCGTGACGTCACCCAGGGACCTGTTCTCTGCCACGTCGCGCAGGAGCCGACGCATGATCTTGCCCGATCGGGTCTTGGGCAGCTCCGAGACGATCATGATCTGGCGGGGTTTGGCGATGGGCCCGATCTCGTGGGCCACGTGATTGCGCAGTTCGGTGATGTACTCGCTGCCGTCTGCGCCTTCTTCGACACCACCGCGCAGGATGACGAAGGCGACGATGCCCTGCCCCGTGACCTCGTCTGCAGCACCGACCACGGCCGCTTCGGCCACGGTGGGATGCGACACCAGCGCTGACTCAACTTCGGTGGTGGAGATGCGGTGACCCGAGATGTTCATGACATCGTCGACGCGACCGAGCAGCCACAGCGCGCCGTCGAAGTCGATCTTCGCCCCATCGCCCGCGAAGTAGTACTGCGGCCACCTCGACCAGTACGTCTCGACGTAGCGCTCGTTGTCGCCCCAGATCCCCCGCAGCATTGACGGCCAGGGCTCGGTCACGACGAGGTATCCGCCGTGGCCGAGCGCGACGGGATCACCGTGGTCATCGACGACCGTGGCACCGATACCCGGGAGCGGGCGCATGGCTGAGCCGGGTTTCGTGGCGGTGACGCCGGGGAGTGGGCTGATCATGATGGCGCCCGTCTCGGTCTGCCACCACGTGTCGACGATGGGACACGCGTCATCGCCGATGACATCTCGGTACCACATCCACGCCTCTGGATTGATGGGCTCGCCAACGGTGCCGAGAAGTCGCAGGGACGACAGGTCGTGCTGCGCGGGATACTCGGGGCCCCACTTCATGAAGGTGCGAATCGCTGTCGGCGCGGTGTAGAAGATCGTGACGCCGTACTTCTCGACGATCTCCCAGAAGCGACCCTTGTGCGGGGTGTCGGGCGTGCCCTCGTAGATGACCTGGGTGACGCGATTCGCGAGCGGGCCGTAGACGATGTAGCTGTGGCCGGTTACCCACCCGATATCGGCCGTGCACCAGTAGACATCGGTGTCCGGCTTCAGGTCGAAGACATTCCAGTGGGTGAATGCCGTCTGGGTCAGGTAGCCACCGCTCGTGTGCAGGATGCCCTTGGGCTTCCCGGTCGTCCCTGATGTGTAGAGGATGAAGAGCGGGTGCTCGCTGTCGAATGCCTGAGCCTCGTGCACATCCGGCTGGCGATCGACGATGTCGTGCCACCAGACGTCGCGCCCCTCCTTCATCGTCACCTCGCCGCCGGTGCGGCGCACCACGAGTACGCCCGAGACGCTCGGTGTGTGCTCGATTGCCTCGTCGACGGCAGGCTTGAGGGGCATGGGCGCCCCGCGTCGGTTCTGCCCATCGGCTGTGATGACGAGCGTGGCCTGGGCGTCGTCGATGCGCGAGCGCAGGGCCTCTGCGGAGAAGCCGGCAAAGACCACGGAGTGAGGCGCGCCGATTCGTGCGCACGCAAGCATGGCCACCACTGCCTCGGGAATCATCGGCATGTAGATCGCCACGCGATCACCGGCTGTCACACCCAACTCGGTGAGGGCGTGAGCTGCCTTGCTGACTTCGCGCTGGAGTTCGGCGTAGGTGATGTCGCGGGTGTCCCCCGGCTCGCCCTCGAAGTGCAGAGCCACCTGGTCTCCGTGTCCTGACTCCACGTGCCTGTCGACGCAGTTGTACGCGACGTTGAGCTTGCCGTCGACGAACCACTTCGCGAAGGGGGCGTCGCTCCAGTCGAGGACCTCCGTCCACGGCTGCGCCCACTCCAGGCGACGGGCTTGCTCCGCCCAGAACGCGAGGCGATCCGCTGCTGCCGCGTCGTACATCGAGGCCTGGGCGTTGGCCTGGGCGGCGAACGCCGGGCTCGGCGCGAAGGACCGATCCTCCTGAAGCAGGTTGGCCAGGGCGTCGTCCGACACGTCTCCTCCTAAAGATGCAGGGCGCTCTCACGCTCGCCTCGTGTGACATGGGCCACGGTAGTCGCCGTCGGCGAGCGGCGAAGCGGCTTCCCGCGCGTCACAGGGAGCCTTCAGTGCCCGTCATGCGTCAGGATGGGGAGGTCGGCGCCCCCGACCGATAGCCCCTGGAGGTCCGCGTGCGTCCCCGCGTGCTCGTCCCACTCCTGCTCGCCCTGGCTGCCGCGCTCGGCCTGGTGGTCGGCGCTGTCCTGCCGGGCTCGTCCTCGGCCCCGACCGCAGACTCCTCGACGCCGGCTCCTTCGGATCCGACGGGTGGCGCGACGGAGTCCTCATCGGCCGAGCCGCTCCCGACCGACTCCTCGGCATCCCCTGCCGTCGGCGAGGTCACAGGCGAGGGCGGCGGTGTCTCCGCAGTCAATCTCCCGCAGCCGGACTTCCCCGTCGAGAAGCTTGCACCGGGTGAGAAGCCGCCGCAGTTCGTCACCATCTCCTTCGACGGCTCCTGCAGCCTCGACATCATGCGTCACTACCTGGACACGGCCGAGCAGGTCAACGCCTTCTTCACCTTCTTCATCTCGGGCCTGTGCCTGCTGCCCGAGGATCAGAAGTTCCTCTACGAGACTCCTGGCCGCGAGGCGGGCTCCAGCGCGATCGGCTTCGCCGACGATGCGCAGGAGGTCGTCGGTCGCGTCGCGAACTACAAGGAGGCCTACGAGCGCGGACACGAAATGGGCACGCACTTCCTCGGTCACTGGTGCGAGCCCAATGACGGCTCGGTCAATTCATGGGGTCCCGCGGAGTGGCAAAGCGAATTCGCTCAGGACGCCGGATTCATGGACAACTGGGCAGCCAACAACGGCATCACCGACCCGATTCCGCTGCCCTTCAACTACAGCGTGGTCCAAGGTGCACGTACGCCGTGTCTGGAGGGCCAGCGCGACGTGATGTACCCGATCTTCGTCGAGAACGGTTTCACCTACGACGCGTCGAACCCGGGTTCGCTGCAGTGGCCGGTGAAGAACGACTACGGCCTGTGGGAATTCCCGCTGCAGACGATGAAGGTCGTCGGCTACGACAGGTCGAATCTTTCCATGGACTACAACTTCCTCTGCGCGCAGAACGACTGCCAGCAGGAGGCTGACCAGGCCACGTGCGACCGGATCGAACAGTCGACCTACGACTCCCTCATGGCTGCCACCGATGCCCTCTACAACGGCAATCGAGCCCCGTTCTTCTTCGGCAACCACTTCAACACCTGGGTCTGTGGCGCCTACCAGAACGCCATCACGCGCTATGTCCTCGATGCCGCGGCCATGTATCCGGACCTGAAGTTCGTCTCCAATGCCCAGCTCGTGAAGTGGCTCGAGGCCCAGGACCCGGCGGTCCTCAAGCAGCTCGTGGCGCAGGGGGTGCAGTCCTACTGAGCGATCCGCTCGCCACACTCGCCGATCTACCGGGCGTCAGCGAGGCTTGCGACGCAGCTCGGCACGAGATCGATGGGCTCCTCTGGGATCGCGGCGTGCGCGCGCGCGCCGGTGAGATTGCTGCGGGCTCAGCCCTCATCGGAGCCCGCGACTCGGCTGCCCTCGAGGGAGCGGACGTCTCCCTCGATGTCGTGCGCGCGGGTCTGGATGACTCCCCTCTCGGTCGCGCGGTCGCCGCGAGCGTGGCCGTGACTTCTGCCGTGCCCGGTCAGGCTGACGCCTGGCAGCGCGCCCCGCTCCAGGTGCTCGCTCACCTGCATGCGCTCGCTGCCCGCGGCTTCGACGGCGATGACGCACTCGGCCGCCCCCGCCAGCAGGACGACGTTGTGGATCCTCTTCACATGGGCACGCCGCTGCCCTGGCGCGAGGTCCCCGACCGCCTCGTCGCCCTCGCCGATGTGCTCACGCGCCCCACCACGGCGCCCGCCATCCTGGTGGCGGCCATCACGCACGGCGAGCTGATTGCGGTCCAGCCCTTCCGCTGGGGCTCAGGCCTCATCGCGCGGGCCGCCGTACGCCTCGTGCTCGCCGCGCGCGGCGTGGATCCTGATCTGCTCGGGTGCCCGGAGGCGGGGATGCTCTCGCTCGGGCGCACGACGTACGTCGCTTCGGTGCGGGCTTATCGCTCAGGTGAGCCCGAAGGAGTGGCCGAGTGGATCCGATGGAATGCCTCAGCCATCGGATTCGGGGCGTCCTCTGACGCCCCCCAGCGCTGACATCAGGCCTCGGGCCTCGGTGCGACCTCGGCCAGGTCCACTCCATCGTTGCGTGGTTCCGCTCCCGGTGTCTGCGGACGCAGGCGAGGGACGCGAAGGTCGATCACCCAGGGGTAGGCACGACCTGCGATCAAGGCGAAGGCCCGCACTCGCACCGTGGGCGACTCAAGCCCTGCGGCTTCGGCGGGGGAGACGAGCCAGCGCATGCGCGCCACGGCTGCGCCTTCGTCCATGGTCGCCTCCACGTCACCCCCGCCCTGGAAGCCTGTGGAGTCGCGCGGCTGCAGCACGATGCGGTCCGCGATTGTGGCGACACGTAGGCGCATGACGAGGATGCGATCACGCAAGAACACATCGACGCGCGCTGAGGCAAACGAGATGACGGGTCCCACACCCGCGGACTCGCAAAGCGAGTCCAACGCGGAGGAGAGTGTCTGGGAAGCGGTCGAAGAGAGAGGGACCCCGGCTCCCTCTGCATCGATCAGCGGTGAGGTCAGATCAGCGCCTTCCAGCCCGCCGCAGTCGGCGGGGGTAACGACGACGTCCACTCCGACGCGCTCACCCGCCGGAATCGCCGCGGATTGTGTGCCGCTCGCTGTGTAGGCGACGGTCTCGCCTGTGGGCTGCACCTGCACTGTGCGCTGCGGATCGCCCGTGACGTCTAGTCGAAGTCGGTATGCCGGCGCGACGAGACCCGTGGGCCAGTCCGCGGGCAGGTCCTCACCGGAGATGGCGAATGGTCCGACCGTCTCTATGGCCTGGATCTCGAGGCGATCAGAACGCGTGGATTGCTCGGCCCACCAGCGAGCTCCGCCGACTGCCACGGTGACTGCGATCAGCACGGCAGCAATCACGGCAACACCGCGAGCGACGCGGTGTGACGTGCCGGGTGACTCGGATGAAGGAGCGCCAGCCTCAAGGACGTCCATGGCGACTAGCGGATCGACTTGGTGAGCGGCGTCATCTCGGGGAGGTCGTCGGTCAGGGGGATTCCCACGATCCAGGGGTAGGCCGTAGCACCTCGGACCACGAAGACCTGCGTATAGGCGGTCGGCACATCCTCGTTGTGCTCCGCGCGCGGAGAGACGAGCCAGAGAAGCGGGATCCCGTCGCCCCTTCGCCGGTCCGCAGAGCCGAGGCCGCGCAGTCCGGGGCCGTCCAGCGGGGTGAGCACGAAGCGGTCGCCCTCCGCCTCGACGTCGACGAAGAGACCGATGGTCTCCAAGGGTGGCTCGCCTCCTCGGCGTGCAGCGGTGACCGTCATCACGGGTGCGGGGCCGGCTGCGTCGCACACTCTGAGGAGGGCATCGGCGAAGGAGGCGCTCGCCGCCGGTGAGAGCGGCACCACGAGTCCATCTGCTGTCGCGAGGAGCTCCACGCCGAAGGCGCGGCGCCAGCGGTAGCCCGCCTCGTTGAGGTCCGTGCCTTCGCGCGCGACTGCGCAGTCAACCGGCGCCACGGTGACGTCGATCTCAGCAAAGGCGCCGGGTGCGATCGTCACGTCGGGACCCTCCTCGATGTAGACGATCGAGTCGGTCGCCGATGTCGTCACTTCGACGGGATCCCGTGGGTCGCCACCGACGGTCAGGCGCAGCGTCACGCCCGGAAGCGCTGCGCCCGCTGGTGTCGCCAGCGCCCCGATGGGGGGCTCTGCTACCACGGTGACCGGCGACTCTCCCAGGATCTTGATGGCAGAGATCTCGAGGGCGTCGGAGGTGGGCGGACGGCTGCTCCACCAGGTCAGTCCAGCGGCGACAGCTGCGAGGGCGAGGCCGCACGCGATCACGATGGTTGCGATGAGTCCCGCTGCGCGCTGTCGCGACGAAGGAGGGGGACCGTTGTCGAGGATCTCGCCGCCCTCGAAGCCTGCCATGTGTGCAGGCTAGGTCGATTCCGTCGTGGGCGCCCTCCGGACGAGGATCGCCTTGACGCCCAGGGTGATAAGCAGGGCCACTGCGGCCGCGATAAGGGTGAAGCCCACGCGGTCCTCTGCGACGCGCACGCGGTCGACTCCTGATGCGCTGAGGAGGATGACCGCGGGGGTGAGCACGGTGACGTATTCCCAGTACGGGCGCTTGAGCACGTAGCGCACCGTCAAGGCGCCGAAGATGAGGAATCCACCGATGACCAGGGCGAAGGTCTGCTCGACGTTGATCAGGATGAGGACGACGGCGATCAGTGCGCCCGCCAGAGTGCCGGCCAGCCGCTGCATTGACTTGGTGAAGGTGTCGTGGGGGCTCGGCTGCAGCAGGATGATCAACGTGAGCAGAAGCCACGCGCCCTCGTGGAACTTTGCGTAGGAGAGGACCGCCCAGGCGGCGACGCCAAGGACCACTCCCATGATCACGCCGTATGCCGTCGCGCCACGCGGCCCCAGCTTCTTGCGGTCGACACTGGGAAGCCTGTGGCCGAGGAGCACCCGGGTGATTGCCGTCCCCCACAGTCCGCCGACGAGCAGGACCGCTCCTGCGACGAATGCGGTCGGAATCGCCGACAGGGGAGGCACAGTCGGCGGCGCGACGAGCAAGAAACTCGCGAAGACCGGAACCATGAGCGCGGGGCTGTGAAGGCCACGCCGGGAGGTGAGCGCGCACGCGCCGGTGAGGATGCCGAAGAATGCGGCGCCCGCGAGTGGGTAGGGATTGAGCAGTGTGCAGATAGTCCCAGCGACACCCGCGATTACCGAGAGGATCAGGGCGAGTCGAAGGTCGTAGAAGATCGCGCTGATGCCGATGATGCCGCCGTAGACGAAGACGGATGCCAGGCCGAACTGCCCGCTCATGCCCAGTACGATCGGCGGCGCCATAAGCGCGATCGTGAGCAGTCCCATGACGAGCAGCAGCTGGCTGCGGGTGGCCTTGGCCATCAGGCGGTCCGTCCTTGGCGGCCCCGCGCGTACCACGCGAGCCCCAGGGCGGCAGCGCTCACGGCTGCGACTGCCGCGCCGGCCGCGACTGCCTGCCGCTTCTCGACAGCAAGGTGGCTGCGCATCGACACGGGGCGCGCGAAGTCGATGATGGGCCAGTCGCGCTCACCAGCGATACGCCGCAACTCCGCGTCGGGGTTCACCGCGGTGGGATGACCCACTGCCTCGAGCATCGGCAGGTCCGTCACCGAGTCGGTGTAGGCGAAGGACTCCGCCAGGTCGTAACCCCGCTCGGCAGCGAGATCGCGCATGGCCTGAGCCTTCCCTTCGCCGTAGGCGTAGAAGAGGATCTCGCCGGTGTAGAGACCATCATCGACGACGAGCTGGGTGCCGATCGCGACGTCGGCACCGAGCCGCTCCCCGATCGGCTCGACCACTTCGGTGCCAGACGAGGAGATGATCACGATGTCTCGACCCTCCGCGCGATGCTCCTCCATGAGCGCAACCGCTTCCTCGTAGACCGCCGGATCGATGATGACGTCGATCGTCTCCGCCACGATCTCGCGCACCTTGGCGACATCCCAGCCGGTGACCAGGTCCGACATGTAGCGGCGCATCGTCTCCATCTGGTC
>CAJBMR010000258.1 GCA_903954205.1 uncultured bacterium
GCGAAGGCGGCCAGTAGCACCAGGCCGGCGGCGATGCCCGCCATGACCCAGGGGTTGGACCAGCCGAGCTCGGGGACCTGCAGAAGCGCAGCGACAAGAGGGATCAGCGCGAGAGCGGACAGCGCGGCCCCCGGCATGTCGAGTGGTGGGCGGTCGTCCGATGCCCCTGCGGGGAGCGACGCACGGCCGACGACGTACATGACGACAACGAAGGGCACGAGAATCAGGAAGATCCATCGCCAGTTGGCCACGCTGATGATGAGGCCACCGACGATCGGGCCGACTCCGAGACCGAGGCCGCTCGCTGCCGCCCATGCCGCCAAGGCGCGCGTGCGCTGCTCGCCGGTGAACATCAAGCCCGTGAGCGCCACCGCGGGGGCGGCAAGGCCAGCCGCGCCGATGCCCATGACTGTGCGCGCCGCGATAAGCGCGACGGGGTCGGAGACAAGAGCTGCTGCAAGGCCTCCCACGCCGAAGATAACGAGGCCGATCAGGTAGACGCGGCGCTGACCGAAGCGGCCGCCGAGGCCCGCACCGACCAAAATGAGGCCGGCGAGAGCGACGTTGTAGCAGTCGGCGATCCAGGAGATCTCCGTCTGATTCGCCCCGATGGCCGTAGCGAAGTCAGGCAGGACGATGTCGAGCATCGTGACGTCAAGGGACAGCATGAAGACGCCCGTGACGATGACGAGCAGTCCGATGCGCTGGTCCCGACGCACCCCGCGATCGTGCCCTATGCGGCAGACTCAGGGGATGCGCACCGTCCTGATCACCTGGCGTCCCTTCATGGCGCGGATCCTCCTCGAGTGGGTGGCCTCGCGCGGAGACGAGCTGGTGCTGCTTGAGACCACGCAGGGCAGGCCGACGATTCGGGGAGACATGTGGAAGTCGGTCCTCGATCAGCTCCCCTTCGAGGTCCCCGGAGTCGTGGCGCGTCACACGGTCGAGGTCGCACCCCTGGTGGAGTCCCTGGAGCCGGACCTCGTCGTGTCGTTCTCCTACCCTCACCTCATCGATGCACGCACCGTCGGTGCTGCACGGGTCGCCGCGCTCAATGTCCACCCGGGGCGTCTGCCGGAGTACCGCGGACCGAATCCCATGTGGGCGATCTACCGGGGGGAGCCTGAGATCGACATTTCCGTCCATCGTCTCGCCACGGAGTACGACACGGGCGAGGTCCTCGCTGTGACCACCGTGCCCCTCGACGCGGCGCCTACCCCGGAGCATGTGTTCGGTCTTTGGGAGTCCGCTGCGGGGCCGACCCTCGACGCTGCGGTGGATCGAGTGTTGTCAGGCGAGGGGGGTTGGGCCCAGCCGGAAGGCGATGTGGATGTGCTCCCGCTCTTCACCGCTGCTGAGGGAGAACTGGACTGGGACGTGGCGACGCGCACGCTTATGTGCCGTTGGACGGCCTGCGCGATGGGAGGCACGCCGGTGACGGTGCCGATTGACGGTGTCCGTCGCACGGTGCGTGGCCTGCGCGTCGTGGTGGACGCTGCCACATCTGACAAGCCCGGCACCGTGCTGTCATCGCTGGGCAGCGATCACATCGTCGCGGCGAGCGACGGCCTCATGCTCGTCGAGGTGGACTAGGCGTCCCACCAGATAGTGGCGAGCCGGCGCGGCATGCCCGCATCAGCTCGCTGCACTGCGGAGGCCACTTCGTCGGCACGATCCACCGGCAGGCATAGCCGGATGCACGCCGATTCCGCCTGCGCGCGCGGGTCGAGTGGGATGCGCTCCGTGACATCGTCGAACTCGACGAGCTGGGCGGCGTACCCCGCATCGCGAATGACCCGCAGGGCATCGTCGGCAGTGGGGGAGACGGGCCGGTCGAGATCCCAGAACTCCTTCCACAGCGGGTTCATCCAGGTGAGCGGATGGCGCACGGGAAGTTCGAGCACCACGCGACGATGCGCATGTGCGGTGAGCGCGCGCACGAAGTCAGGCAGCTCCCAGACGTTGTAGGCGACGTGATGGCAGACGACGACGTCGGCGACCGGCGTGCGATCGGCTACGTCGGGCCAGTCGCCGAGGATGACCTCGCTCGCGACACCGCGCTTGGCTGCAGCCTCGGCGAATGCATCGAGCATGCCCTGCTGGTGATCGACTCCGATGAGCAATCCGGCTGGCGGCACGAGCGCGAGCGCCGCACGCCCGCCGCCGCAACCGACGTCCAGCACACTGCCACCCTCGGGCAGGGCCTCCCGGGCTGCCTGGTGCGCGGGGGAGTCAGGGATGGGGCCGTCGGGGGCGAGGAACTGTGCTACCGGGTGGATCCAGGGGTCCTGTGGCGCCTGAGCGCGGATCTCGTCGGGGATGGCCCAGGAGGCCAGGTCATCACGCCATTTCTCGGCCGCGGTCGTCATGCGGCGAGCCTACGCAGGCGTGGGAGAGGCCTCGGTGAGTGCAGGATATGAAGCATCTTGATGCGAAAACAGTGATGCTAAAGTGCTGTTGTGCGCACCACCCTCACGATCGCCGATCCCGTCTACCGCCAGGCCAAGGCCGAGGCGGCCCGTCGGGGAGCCTCGGTGGGATCGGTGGTGGAGGCGGCCCTGCGCGCCTACCTCGAGGACGCTTCGGCGCCTGCGCCGCACCTGCCCCCGCTGACGTGGTCCGCGGCTAACTTCCGACCCGGCATCGATCTCGACGACATGTCGGCGGTGTGGGAGATGGTCGACGAGGGCGCGTCCTTCCGCGATAGCGCCGCCGATGCACGCCGTTGACGTCAACGTCTTGATGTACGCGCGCTTCGACGCGCATTCCAGTCATGAGTCGGCGTACCAACTCCTCACCGACTTGCGCGCAGATCCCGCTGGGCTGGCTTTGTTTCCCGCTGTGATCAACGGTTTCCTGCGACTTGCCACCGACTTCCGGGTCGTCGCTGAGCCGCTTTCTGCGCAGACGGCCATGAGCTATGTCGAAGAGTTGCTCGCCTCGCCCACGGTGCGTGTGGTCAATCCCGGGTCGGGCTACTGGCAGATCTTTCAGCGGTTGGTGAGCACTTATCCGCCGCGTGCGGCGGACGTCTCCGACCTGTCACTGGCGGCCACCGCGCTGGAGCACCACCTGACCTGGCACTCCTACGACCGCGGTTTCGCCCGCATCGAGGGGCTGACCTGGGTCGATCCTCACCCGCGTTGAGGATCGCGCGGATTCGCACGGGCCCCTTGACGGCTGTCGGACCCTGGGTCTATCGTTCGAACATCTGTTCGAATACTTGCTCTACCGGCCCGCTCCACCCTCAGCCTGATCGACCCAGGAGGTGACCATGGCCCGACAGTACGCCGCCCCGGTGACGGGGGTGGCCCTCGCAGCTCGCCGCCCCATGCGCTTCACCTGGCAGGGCCGGGGCTACGTCGTCACCTCCGTCCTCGGCCACTGGGTGACCGGTGGCTCCTGGTGGCGGGCCCCCGAGCAGGTCGATGCCGACACCCACACCTGGCGGGTCGAGGCCTTCCCGCGGTCCTCGGCCGCGCCGTCACGCCGGGGCGGGGTCTATGACCTGTCCTGCTCCGGCGATCACTGGACCCTCCACCGGATTGCTGACTGATGGGAGCCGTCATGGCCACAGCGATGAGAGTCACCACCCCCAGCGCCGACCTGCTGGCCGCCGCGCAGCGCGGACTGGTCGAGGCGACGTATGCCGAGACCGCCGATGAGCGCTACGTCGGCGCGCACCTGTCGGCACTGCGCTCTGCTGCTGCTGTTCTCGCTGCGCGTGCGCAGCCGGCAAAGAGTCGTGCCCGCCTGCGCAGCGTGTGGTCGGTGCTGCCCGCGGTTGCCCCTGAGTTCACCGAGTGGGCGCAGTTCTTCGCGGCCAGTGCCGCCAAGCGTTCGGCTGCGGAGGCGGGTTTGCGCGTCGTGACGCAGCGCGAGGCCGACGACCTGCTGCGCGATGCCGAGACCTTCCACGACCAGGTGTGCACCCTGCTGCACATCGACCGGCAGCGGTCCCTGCCGGCGACGGGGTGAGGCACGTGCCGTGGATTTCGCCCACCTCCACGTGGCATCGGCCTATTCGATGCGCCATGGCGCATCGATGCCGGCCGACCTCGTGGCCCGCGCCGCCGGGCACGGCCAGTCGCTGCTCGCGCTCACCGATCGCGATGGCGTCTACGGCGCGGTGCGCTTCGTCCAGGCCTGCTCGGCCGCCGGCATCACGCCGGTGCTCGGCGTCGACCTGGCCCTCGACCTGCCCCATGCGGGTCCCCAGTACGTCGGTCCCCGAAACGTCGGTGGAGCAGGGCGGCCCATGCCTCCGGCCGCCCGTCCTCCGAGCACGGGGGAGCGCCTACCCGACGGGGTAGGTCGTCCGGCTCGGCGGGTCGTTCAAGCCGAC
>CAJBMR010000259.1 GCA_903954205.1 uncultured bacterium
CGGCGGGCGCGGATGCGCGTCCGGACGCGATGTCGAGCAGCAACCCCGCGTCGCAGGTGAGGGTCGGGCCTTCGGACGCGGTCACGGGGATGGTGCGCCAGTCGCCACCGCGCGCACCGGTGCCGATGCTCACCTGCGGCGTGACAGCGGTGAGGGACAGGGTGGCCTGCTGTTGGGAGGCCACCGCACCGACCGTGTCGATCAGGGCAGCGAGTCCGCGGCCGAGAAGCGCGGGAGTCGCATGCACCCCGGCAGGTGCGAGATCCCGCGCGGCGACAGCGCACTGGTACGCCGTAGCCGCGACAAGCGTGCCGAGGGGCACGACACCGAGGGGGCCGGCCACAGGAAGCAGAGCCTCGCGTGAGACGTCGGGCGATGCCGCCCATGCGGCGACCTCATCGCGAGCTCGTTGCAAGGAGTCCATCAGCGCGTCGCGCGTGTCATCTGAGTGTGCGGCGATCACGCGGCCTTCGATGGCATCCAGGGGCTCCGCTGTCGTGACGCCGTCCAGGGCATCGCGTCGAATGTCGGGGAGCGCCCTTCCCTCGGGCCATGATCCGAGGACGACGAGCGTGCGGGCAGCGTCGCGACCGGGCTTGCGAGTCGGGGCCGCAGGGTCCACGTCGGCGACGACGGCAAGCAGGTCGTCCCAGGCGCCGACCGTAGCCGCGAGGGTGCCGCGGAGGTCCGAACTCACGCGGCCGCGCTCGCCCGGCTCGGGTGCGAGGTCCCGGCGGGGTAGCGTCACGCTGACATCCTGCCGCGAGTGAGCCCAGGGAGCGAGGTCCGAGGTGGTCCTGCACGTCGGCGACGTCGCGCCCGACTTCACCCTTCCTGACCAGCATGGTCAGGCCACATCGCTGTCGGCTCAGGTGGGGCCGGTCCTCATCGTCTTCTTCCCCGCGGCGTTCACCCCCGTATGCCACGACGAGCTACTCGCGCTGCGCGATGTCGCCGCCGAGGCGCAGGCGCACGTGTGGGGGCTCTCGTGCGACTCGATGTTCGTCCTGCGCGCCCTCGACGACGCCGAGGGTCTCGGCTTCCCCCTCCTCAGCGACTTCTGGCCGCACGGCGAGGTGGCACGCGCGTACGGAGCCCTCGATGAGGCCCACGGCACCGCTCGGCGGGTCACCGTGCTCGTCGACGCCCAGGGCCGGGTCGCGGCGCGGTGGCAATCCTCCCCGGACCTCGCCCGCGACCCCGCGGAGTACCTGCGCGCCCTGGCGGACCTGGCTCAGACCTGACGGGCGCGCCTCCCGACGCAGCCGAGGCTGCGCCGGGACGGTCGCTTCAAGATGCGGACTTCGGGGAAGGGGTGTGCACTGGTGCGGGATGCGGTCGGCTGGGGCCCGAGACCCTGCCGACCGCATCCTCCCAGCGAGATATCCCGGCGATGAGGGATCCCTGGTGGGCCCGGCCGGCCTCGAACCGACGACCCCTTCCTTGTAAGGGAAGTGCTCTACCAACTGAGCTACAGGCCCGCGTGCCATGAGGCTAGCGGCGATAACCTCGCGGCATGACCTCGGCCTCATCCCTCGCGCAGGTGGTTGCCGCGCTCGAGAGGCGCTACCCCCCGTCCACCGCTGAGCCCTGGGACGCCGTGGGCCTCGTATGCGGTGATCCCGCCGCGCGAGTGGAGCGCATCCTGTGGGCGGTCGATCCGGTCGAGCACGTGGTCGACGAGGCGCTTGCCTGCAATGCCGAGCTCATCATCACGCACCATCCGCTCTTCCTCACCGGAGTCCACTCGGTATCGGCCACGACTCCCAAGGGACGGATCATCCACCGACTCATCGGCTCAGGCATTGCGCTTTACTGCGCGCACACCAATGCGGACGTTGCCGACCCGGGTGTCTCGGATGCCCTGGCGACTGCCCTGGGTCTGACATCCCCAAAGCCGCTCATGCCTGCGGGTGAGTCGGGTTCCACGGGCCTGGGACGCATCGGTGACCTCGCCGACGCAACGACGCTCGCGGACTTCGCCGCGACAGTCGCCATTGCCCTGCCATCGACTCATCACGGGGTGCGTGTCGCGGGTGACCTCTCCCGGCGGGTGCGCCGCGTGGCGGTGTGCGGAGGCTCGGGCGACTCACTCCTCGCCGCAGCCACCGCGCAGGGCGCCGATGTCCTGGTGACGGCGGACCTCAAGCACCATCGCGCGCTGGAGCACCTCGAAGACGGCGGCTGCGCCATCATCGATGTCGCGCACTGGGCCAGCGAGTGGCCCTGGCTCGGCCTCGCGGCTGGTCTCCTCGAGGAGGATCTGGCTACCGAGGGGTCTACGGTGGTCAGCATCGTGTCCGCTCGTCCCACCGATCCGTGGGCGATGACCCTGAGGGGTGCGCTCTGAACGCCGATCCGCAGGACCAGGTGACCCTGCTCGAGGTGCAGCGTCATGACCTCGAGGTCGACCGGGCAAAGCATCGCCGGGCGAGCCTCCCGGAGGCGGCGCGGGTCGCCGCGCTCGAGTCCACCGCCAAGGCGCTCGACGACGACATCACGCGGGCTGCGGTGGAGGTGAGCGATCTCGAGGCGGAGCAGCGCAAGGCCGATGCCGACGTCGACCTGGTGCGCCAGCGCGCCGAGAAGGACAAGGCCCTGCTCGAGACGATCAACGATGCCAAGCAGCTGACCAACCTCCAGCACGAGTTGGAATCCCTCGCGCGTCGCCAGGCGGAGCTCGAGGATGTGGAGCTCGAGGTCATGGAGCGGCTGGAGGCGGCGCAGAAGTCTCACTCCGCGCTCCTGGCCGATCGCGACACGGTCGCGGCCGATCTCGCGGAGGCCAGGGTCGCGCTTGCCAATGCCATGGCCGACCTCGCCGACGAGGAGGGGATCGCCGCCGCAGCGCGGACAGCGGCTGCCGAGCGCGTCCCCGCCGACCTGCTGGGGCTCTACGACAAATTGCGCGCCGACAACGCCGGGATCGGCGCCGCAGCGCTTCACCGGGGGCGCTGCGAGGGCTGCCGGATCGAGCTCACCCCCGTGGATCTCGGTCGCATTCGCGAGGCGCCGCCCACCGAGGTGATCCGCTGCGAGGAGTGCCGGCGCATCCTTGTCCGCACCGCGGAATCAGGCCTGTGACGCGGCTGCTCGTCGTCGAGGCTGACGGCGGGTCGCGCGGCAATCCCGGTCCCGCCGCCTACGGCACTGTTGTCCGCGATGGCGAGACGGGTCGCGTGCTCGTCGAGGTGGCCGAGACGATCGGCGAGGCCACCAACAACGTGGCGGAGTACCGAGGCGTTCTCGCCGGCATCCAGCACGCGCTGGAGGTCGACCCGGAGGCACGGATCGAGGCACGCCTGGACTCCAAGCTCATCGTGGAGCAGATGAGCGGCCGCTGGGCCATCAAGAACGCCGCCCTGCGCGAACTCGCCCTGGCCGTGCGCAGGTTGGGCGGGGACGTCTCCTACACCTGGGTTCCGCGTGCGCAAAACACCGCTGCCGATCGTCTCGTCAATGAGGCGCTCGATGCGCAGTTGCGCGGGGAGACCGTGCGCATCGACCGTCGCGTGGGCTCGGGCCTCTCCGATGCCGAGGATGTCGTGGGCGATGCCCTGGAGGAGCGGGCCGAGGATGCCCGACAGGGGCGGCTGGGCCGCCCCGCCGGGCCCGAGCGAGCGGTGGCCCGCCCCCACAAGATGGTCGGCTGGGCCACTGATCTCGGCACGCCCACGACGACCCTGCTGGGTCGCCACGGCGCGACCGCCTACAGCCTCGAGAAGCGCTTCTCCGGGTCGGGCGGTGCCGATCCGGCCCTCGCGCCCCTGGGGGAGCAGCAGGCCGAGGCGCTTGCCCGCGAGATCGCCGCGCGCGGCGGCGTGGACGCAATTGTCTCCTCACCTCTGCTGCGCACGCTCCAGACGGCGGAGCGCGTCGCTCACGCCACCGGCGCATCCATCGACATCGAGCCGGGCATCGCCGAGTGCGCCTTCGGTGAGTGGGATGGCTTCACCTTCGCTGAGGTCAATAGA
>CAJBMR010000260.1 GCA_903954205.1 uncultured bacterium
CATGTATCCCTCGGCTACCAAGTTCGAGGGCGAGATCATCGCCATGGCGGCAGATCTTTTCCGCAACCCCCAGGCCATCGGGGTCGTGACCTCGGGTGGCAGCGACAGCCTGGTCCACGCGCTCTACGCCTATCGCGAGGACGCGCGCGAGTCTCGCGGCGTACGCACGCCCAATGTCGTGCTGCCCGTCACGGCACACGTCGCGCTGAATAAGGGCGCACACTGGCTGGGGATAGAGGTGCGCACGGCCCCTCTCACCGACGACTTCGTCGTCGACGTCGATGCGATGTCCGGGCTCATCGACGATGACACGATCGCGATCGCGGGGAGCGCGGGTGACTACGCCCACGGTCTCATCGACCCCATCGCGGACCTGGGCGAGCTCGCGCAGTCGCGTGGCATCGGCCTGCACGTCGATGGATGCCTGGGCGGGTTCCTGCTCCCGTGGGCCGAGCAGCTCGGCTACGACGTCCCGCTGTGGGACTTCCGCGTGCCCGGCGTAACGACCCTGTCCGCTGACACGCACAAGTACGGCTACGCACTCAAGGGCACGTCTGTCCTGCTCTATCGCGACGCCGCCCTGCGCGCCCGGCAGTACTTCGCGGCGACGGAGTGGCCGGGTGGCCTCTACCTCTCGCCCGGCCTCGCGGGCTCACGCAGCGGCGGCCTCATCGCATCGACCTGGGCAGCGATGGTGACCATGGGACGCGAGGGCTACCTCGAGCGCGCGCGCGCCATCCTGGCGACCAACGACGCCATCAAGGCCGGGATCCGTGAGTCGATGCCGGAGTTGCAGGTGATCGGCGATCCACTCTTCATGACGTCGTTCATCTCCGCGCCTGAGGCGGATCTCGACGTCTACCTCGTCAACGACGCCCTCAAGGAGCGCGGTTGGCGCATGAATTCCCTCCAGTTGCCCCCGGCGTTGCATTTCTGCGTCACCGGTCCCAACACTCAACCCGGTGTGGCCGGGGACTTCCTCTTGGACCTACGGGAAGCCGTCGACTACGCCGTAGCCCATCGCGGGGAGCCAGCCAAGAGTGGCGCGATGTACGGCTTCGGTGCGATGCCGGACGGCGACCAGACGCTGCGCATGGTCATGGGTGGCGTCCTCGACGCCATGCACTCCACGGCGCCCGAGGCCTGACATGAGCTGGGTCCTGGCCCTGGACCTGGGCAATGGCGGGCCCAAGGTGGCGGCCGTGGATCCCGACGGCTCCATCCTCGCCGCGGCCCATCGACCTGTCGATGTGCAGATCGGCCTCGACGGCGAGGCCACCCAGGACGCAGTGCAGTGGTGGACCGCGGTCGGCGAGTGCGTCCGCGAGATCACATCGATCGTGGGCGGTGATGCGCGAGCCGTGGCGATCACGGGGCAGTGGGGATCGACCGTGCCGGTCGATGCGAGTGGCACGCCCGTGGGCCCGGTCCTGCTGTGGGCGGACACGCGCGCCCGCAAGCACATGCGCGATGTCATCGGTGGCCCCGTCAGCGTGCAGGGCTTCGCACCGCAGAAGGTGATCCCGTGGGTGCGCGCGACAGGCGGCGCACCGACTCCCTCAGGGGCTGACCCCACGGGGCACTCCCTACTGCTGCAGCGCGAGATGCCCGAGGTCTACGCGCGAGCGCGCTGGCTGCTCGAACCGGTCGACTACCTCGGCATGCGCTTCACCGGTCGCGCGGCGGCGACGCCCGCGTCGATGATCCTGTCGTGGCTCACGGACAACCGCATCGGTGCGCAACCGCGCTATCTGCCCGACCTCATGCGACGCGCGCGAAGGGATCCGGATCGGCTGCCGCCACTGCTGCCCATGGGATCCATCCTCGGCCCGCTGCTAGCGGAGGTCGCCGCGTCGATGGGGCTGACTCCGGGGATCCCTGTGGCTTGCGGGCTTCCGGATCTCCACGCTGCCATCCTCGGCAGTGGCGCCATCGACCCCTATGCCACCCATATCGCTGTGTCGACCACGTCGTGGATCAGTGCGCGCGTGCCCTTCAAGCGGACCGACGTCTTCCACTCCATCGCCACCGTGCCCGGCTTCGACTCATCAATGCCCGTCGTTGCCGACAACCAGGAGATCGGAGGCGCCGCACTGCGCTGGCTGCGCGAGCAGGTCTTCGACGACGACTACGCCGTGCTCACCGCAGCGGCGGCGTCCGCACCTGCGGGAAGCGAGGGCGTGCTCTTCGCGCCATGGCTCAACGGTGAGCGCAGCCCGGTCGAGGACAAGGATGTGCGCGGCGCCTTCCTCGGGCTCTCTCTGCGCACCGATCGCGCGACGATGATCCGCGCTGCTCTCGAAGGAGTCGCCCTCAATTCGCGCTGGCTCTTCGACGTCTACGAGAAGTTCTGCAAGAGGCGGATCGACTCGGTGCGCATCCTGGGCGGCGGTGCCCAGTCGGATCTGTGGTGCGCGATTTACGCAGGCGTGCTCGATCGCCCGGTCGAGCAGGTGGCGCAGCCTCGGGATGCCCAGATGGCCGGGGCTGCCCAATGGGCACGCGTCTGCCTGGGAGAGACCTCCCTCGCGGAGGCAGCCCGACGGGTGCAGGTAGCCAGCACCTTCGACCCGGGGGACTGCGATCGGGCGATCTACCAGGACGCCTACGCCGAGTACAGGGGCCTCTACAAGCGACTCAAGGGCCTCGGCGCGCGATGAAGTGGCGCCGGGGTCACAATCGTGGAGTGATCCGGAGCGGCGGCGTGGCGCCACGACTACTGGTGGTCGCCCTCCTGGCCCTCGGCCTTGTCGGCATGCACCACGTTGTGGTGGTCGCCTGCCACCACACGGCCGGGCATTCGAGTCAGGTCACAACCACCACGCCCGAAAGCATTCTGTCGATGGGTGCCGACTCCGCCCATGGGGCGCACGGGGGAGGTCACGGTGTCCCGGCGCCTGTGTCCCCGCAGTCTCCGGCAGACGAGCCCAGCGGACTTGTCGGGGCCGCCGCGACCTGCCTTGCGATCCTGCTCATGCTCGTCGGCCTTGTGCTGCCGCAGATTCTCGCGCGTGTGCGCCGATGGCGGTTGATGCACCTCAGACTGCACGTGTCTCCCACGGCGACTCAGGCCTTCAGGCCACCGGATCCCACCCTGCTCTCCGTGTCGCGGACGTGATCGATCGGCTTCAGGCCGATCGATCACTCACCCACGCACGGAAGGACTCTAGGAATGATTCGACGTACCGGATTGACTCTGCTGGCCGCAGCAGCCCTCGGCGTGCTCCTCGCCGGCTGCGGTGGCTCGCACGATATGGACGACGCGGGCATGATGTCGCCATCGAGCACCACGGGTGCTTCGGCAGCCGACGCGATGTTCGCGCAGATGATGATTCCGCACCATCAGCAGGCGGTGGAAATGTCGACGCTGGCTGAGACCCGGGCCTCCAGCCCGGAGATCAAGGCGCTTGCCGCCGAGATCAAGGCAGCCCAGCAGCCCGAGATCGACCAGATGACCGCGTGGCTCGAGGAGTGGGGCATGCCGGTGATGTCGGGCATGGATGCCATGGGCGAGCACGGCGGCCATGGCATGTCCGGCATCCTCACCGATGAGCAGATGCAGCAGTTGGCTGACGCTCAGGGGCCGGAATTCGACCGGCTCTTCGCGGAGTTCATGATCCTGCACCACGAAGGCGCCATCGACATGGCGGAGGACGTCGTGGACTCCAAGGATCCACGCGTGGCGGCGTTGGCCGCAGCCATCATCAAGACCCAAGCGGAGGAGATAGCCCAAATGCAGGGCTTCCTCGATGGCTCGGGCAGTGCGGCGGAGGGGGATGCCTCGGCGTCCCCCTCCGTCATTGCACTAACTACGCCGCGCGATCACGTCC
>CAJBMR010000261.1 GCA_903954205.1 uncultured bacterium
CCTCGATAGGCGGGTTGTCCGCTCACCATTTCAGCGTGAAGTCAGCACGACTGATGCAGCCGAGGTGACGCCGCACCGCGGTCTGCGAGATCCACGCACCGGTCCTGTCAGGAACCCACGGGAGAATCGAGTACGTCCCTCGTCGACACCACGGTGGCGAACTCGCCGTGCAGATTCGCCGCGGTCACGCGGGCGATCTCCTCTGCCGGGATCACGGCACCATCCGGGCCGGTGCGGTCAAAGGTATGGGTCGCATCGATGACGAAGGTGACGTCGTAGCCGAGGTTGCCCGCCATACGCGCCGTGGTCTCGCAGCAGTGGTTGGTCGTCACGCCGCAGATGGTCAGCCGCTGGATGCCGCGCTCCGTGAGCCAGACGTGCAGGTCCGGATCGCCGTAGAAGGCAGAATTGACGTGCTTCGTGATGAGTACGTCGCCCTCGATGCCTGAGCGCAGGTCGTTGCCGGGCTGGCCGGGCCGCAGCGGGGATCCGGGCGAGATCGAGTCGTGGCGGACGATGACGATCGGGCGCTCGGCCGAGCGCCATGCGGCGATGAGTCCGGCGATGTTGGCCTCGCACTGCGGGTTGTCGCGCCGACCCCACGCAGTGTCGTCGAAGCCCTCCTGTACGTCGACGACGACGAGCGCATGCTGAGGATCGGAAGTAAGGACCATGGCCCTGAGGCTAGCCTCCGGGAATGCATATCGAGATCGCACTCGACGTCAACGACGCCCCCGGCATGATCGCCTTCTGGTCGGCGGTGCTCGGGTACGACGTCGAGGATGAGGGGCGCTTCGACGCACCCGATCGCGTCTACTGGTCACTCGTCGATCCCGCTGGCCGCGGGCCGCGCCTGGTGATCCAACGCGTGCCCGAGCCGGTGACGGCCAAGCCGCGGATACACATCGACGTACATGAGCTCGACATCGAGACGGCGGCCGCGCGCGCGGTCGAGCTGGGAGCTACGCGGATCGATGACGAGCCCGTCACCGAAGTCGGCGCGGCCTGGATCCGGCTTGAGGACCCCGAAGGCAACGTCTTCTGCATCGTGCAGGAGCGCCGCCCCTGAGACACGCGCGACACTTAGCACTCGAAGGTGCTTGTCTGCTAGGCCCCTCGTGTCGCAGTCTTCGTCCATGGGGATCGAGGTCTCGGCCTTCGCCGGCAAGGACCGCCGCCTGGCCGGCTTCATCCTGGCCGGGCGCTGGCCCGACACCACGCGCGAGTGGACCCAGTTCCTCGCGATCGCCGTGCGCTTCGCGGCCACGCCTGGCCTGCTGCAGACGACCACCGTCTTCCGCGCGGTCGATGACCTGCCCGACGACCCCGAGCCCGAAGTGGTCGGCCTCATCACCGCTGCTGGGCCGGTGCTCGGTGAAGGCGCACCGAAGCCCGGGCAGTTCGCCGATCCGCAGCCCGCGGCCCTCATCGTCCTTCACCCACCCACGGAAACGCGGCCATCCACTCCCGAGGCCGAAGGTGCCGCGTCAGGTTGCGTGCTGCTGCCCGGTATCCCTCACCTGGGGCTCGATCACCGGGCGGGATGGGTGGAGGCGGAGGCTGATGGCACGGTGACGCGTCTGCTCAGCAGGGTGAGCGTCAACCTGGGCGAAGATCCCGACATCGCAGTCCTCGCCACGCTCTGTGCGTGACGCTCAGGCGGACTGGCCGTCGCCGGCGTCACCACTGCCGGTGAAGTAGATCAGTTCGATACGCGCCAGGGTGCCCAGCGGGTCGAAGAGAGGTACGGCCGCGACCAGCGGGTCCTTGGCAAGCGCAAACGTGTCGTTGACCGCGGGCTGCGGGCGGAACCACTCGGCCGGATCCTCGGCCGCGGCAGCCATGTAGTCGATCCAGGCCTCGTTGTGTGCGAGGTAAGCCTGTTGCGCATCCAGCAGTTGCGTGTGCCAGGGCGTGATGCCGACTCCAGCGACGAACCCGCCCGCGTCGGCGATCGCCACCCCTCCACGCTCGGCGACATCGGAGAGCTCGGCGCGCAACTGCTCGCGCTCCTCGTCAGTGAGGTTCTCGGTGTCATACGCCGACAGCACCTCATCGAACTCTGCCTGGGTCGCCATCATCGCCATCTCGGACTGCTCAACAGTCGCGACGAGGCTGTCGGCCTCGAGCGAGCGCAGGGCCAACTCCGCCGCGGCGGCGAAGTTGGCGACCGTGATGAGCACCAGCGCGGAGATCCCGATCGTCCACACCACCCAGGCGGGCACCCCGCGCCTGGGTGACTCCTGACCGGTCTCCAATACCTCCTGGCTCACGTGACCATCCTGGGCTACGACTACCTTTGCTCGCATGTCGGCCACCCCGGACACGGCCGCGCCCGGCGGGTCGGCCGAGCCATCGGACTCGCCGCCCTGGCGCGCGACGTACGACGCCCGGGTCGCGCGGCTGCGCGCGCAGTACGACGCCATCCCGGCCGGGGCACCCGTGCGGCTGGCGAAGCGCACCTCCAACCTCTTCCGGCAGCGCGCAGACTCCACGGTCCCCGGTCTCGACGTCGCCGACTTCGATGGTGTCCTGTCCGTCGACCCCGTCGCCCGCACGGCCGAAGTCCAGGGGATGACGACGTACGAGCACCTCGTCGAGGCAACCCTCCCGCACGGGCTCATGCCGCTATGCGTGCCGCAGCTCAAGACGATCACCCTGGGTGGCGCGGTGACAGGCCTCGGGATCGAGAGCACGAGCTTCATCTGGGGGCTGCCGCACGAGTCAGTCATCGAGATGGATGTCCTCACCGGAGACGGCCAGATCCTCACGGTGAGCGGCCGGCCCGACGACCCGCACCGCGATCTCTACTACGGCTTTCCCAATTCCTACGGCACGCTCGGCTACGCCCTGCGCCTGAAGATCGAGCTCGAGCCGGTCAAGCCCTTCGTGCGCCTACGCCACATCCCCTTCCCCACCGCACAGGCCATGGCCGATGCGATGGCGCGGATCGTCGAGACACACGAATGGGACGGTGAGGCCGTCGACTTCCTCGACGGCACGGTCTTCTCGGCCACCGAGCAGTACCTCACTCTCGGGCGCATGACCGATGACGCTGGCGGTCAGCAGCCGAGCGGCTACACCGGCATGGACATCTACTACCGCTCGATCCAGCGCAAGCGCGAGGACCTTCTCACCATTCACGACTACATCTGGCGCTGGGACACGGACTGGTTCTGGTGCTCGCGTGCCTTCGGCACGCAGAAGCCGCTCGTACGTCGATTCTGGCCCAAGACCAAACTGCGCAGTGACGTCTACTGGAAGATCATCAAGTGGGATCGGCGCACGAAGTTCTCCACCAAGGCCGCACGCATCCGCCGCCGTCCCGCGCGTGAAGAGGTCGTGCAGGACATCGAGGTGCCCATCGATCGCCTCGGGGAATTCCTCGACTTCTTCCACCGCGAGGTCGGCATCGAGCCGATCTGGGTCTGCCCGCTTCGGCAGCGAGACCCGGCCGCCCGCTGGCCGCTCTACGAATTCGACCCGCAGGTCACCTATGTCAACGTCGGCTTCTGGTCCACCGTGCCCCTGCCGCCGGGGGTGGACCCCGCCGAGGGCCGCGTCAACCGGCGGATCGAGGCCACGGTCACCGAGCTCGAGGGGAGGAAATCCCTGTATTCCTCGGCGTACTACTCCCCTGAGGAATTCTGGAGCATCTACGGAGGCGGGGACTACCAGCGGCTCAAGGGGGTCTACGATCCCGCATCGCGGCTCCTCGACCTCTACGACAAGGTCGTGCGCCGCCGCTAGGCACACAGCATGACCCTCGGGAGGAATCATGGACCTCGCCACCGCCTTCGCCACCGTGGTGCCAGCCGAACGCCGAGTCGGCTTCAAGGCATACGACGGCTCGAGCACCGGCCTCATCGGCGCCGAGGTGGTCCTAGAGATCACCAGCCCGCGCGGTGTCCACTACATCGCAGCCTCGCCCAACCAACTTGGCCTTGCGCGCGCCTACGTCACCGGTGACCTCGAGATCCACGGCGACGTCTATGAGGCTCTCAACCGCCTCTACCCCATGCCCCTTGACCACGTGTCCGTGGTGGACCGCGCACGCCTGGTCAAGCGATTCGCCCGCGAGGCACTCGTGCGCCCCGAGCCTCCGGCGCAGGAACGAGCCCTCGGAGGCCGCCGTCACTCCAAGCGGCGTGACGCCGAGGCGATCCATCACCACTACGACGTGAGCAACACGTTCTATTCGATGGTGCTGGGCCCATCGATGGCCTACACCTGCGCCGTCTTCCCCAACAAAGAGGCATCGCTCGAGCTCGCGCAGGAGGAGAAGTTCGACCTCGTGTGCCGCAAGCTCAACCTCCAGCCGGGCATGCGCCTGCTCGACGTCGGCTGCGGCTGGGGCGGCATGGTGCTGCATGCCGTCAAGAACTACGGCGTATCCGCCATCGGCGTGACTCTGTCCCAGCAGCAGGCGGAGTGGGGCCAGCGGGCCATCGAGGATGCCGGCCTGGGCAATCAGGCCCAGGTCCGCTTCAGCGACTACCGCGATGTCAAGGAAACCGGCTTCGACGCGATCTCCTCGATCGGGCTCACCGAGCACATCGGCCGCGCCAACTACCCCTCCTACTTCTCCTTCCTCTACGGCAAACTCAAGCCGGAGGGGCGACTGCTCAACCACTGCATCACCCGGCCGGACGGTAAGTGGCCCGCGCTCTACAAGCGCAGCTTCATCAACCGCTACGTCTTCCCTGACGGCGAGCTCACCCCGCCCGGACCGATCATCACCGACATGAACGAGGCCGGATTCGAGATCCGCCACGAGGAGAACCTCCGCGAGCACTACGCCCTGACGCTCAAGCACTGGTGCGAGAACCTCGAGCGCAATTGGGACGCCTGCGTGGCCGAGGCCGGCCTCCCGACCGCGCGCGTGTGGCGCCTCTACATGGCGGCATCGCGCCTGGGCTTCGACATCAACACGATCCAGCTGCACCAGGTCCTCGGCGTCAAGGTCGGCGAGCGCGGCAAGTCCGGTATCCCGCTGCGAGTTTCGGGTGAGACCTGGTCCCTCACCGCCCCCGAAGGCTGATACGGTCCGGCTCCCGGAGCGTCCGGTATCGAGGCAGGAGTCGATATGAGCGCAATGCAGGATCCGAACGCCGACGGCGAGACCCTCTACCGCGAGTTCGTCGCCGCTGTTGCCGCCAAGGACTGGACCGCCGTTGACGCGATCCTGGCCGCGGACTTCCAGTCGGCGCACACCGACGGTCCGCGCGACAAGGCCGCCGAGATCGAGATGCTCAAGGCCCTGGACCTTGGCACCTACTCGCTCACCGACTTCGCCACGACCCGCGGCGGGGACACCCTCGTGGCCACGCATTGGCTGTCGGTCGAGGAGACCATTGACGGCTCGCGTCTGTCGACCAAGGCCGCGCCGCGCCTGACCGTGTGGCGCAACGGCGCTTCCGGCTGGCAGATCATCGCGATCGCCAACCTCAACCCCGCCTGACGCGTCAGTAGAGAGCGGGGCCGGCGAGGTTCATTCCGCCGTCGGCCACCAGGGTGATGCCCGTGATGTAGTCACCCGCAGGACTCATCCAGAAGCCGATGACCGCAGCGACGTCGTCCACGGACTGCAGCCGCTGAGCGGGAATCACCTGGGCGACCTGCTCGGGATCGAGGCCGTAGCGCTCCCAGGCCTCGGTGTGCACGATGCCGGGTGCGACGGCGATGGTGCGCACACCGCGCGAACTCCACTCCTGGGCCCAGGTCGCCGTGAGGCTTTCGACACCCGCGCGGGCCGCTGACGAGTGAGACATGCCGACGATGCCGCGGTGCGGGGTCAAGGTCATGGTGACGCTGGCGATCTTGCCGTAGCCCGCGGGCAGCATCGAGCGCTTGGCTACCTGGGTCGAGACGTACCAGGTGGCGTCAAGATTGAGTCGCTCCACAGCGCGGAAGCCGTTGTAGGAGATGTCCTCCGCGCGCGCGACGAACTGCCCTCCGGCGTTGTTGACCAGCAGGTCGATGCGCTCCATGTTGCCGAGCACGGCGTCGATCAGGGCATCGACATTCTCAGGCTCGCGGATGTCGCAGGGGTACGCCGAAGCCGCCCCGCCCGCGGCCTCGATGGCGGCCACAGCCTCCGCCAGCGGCTCCTCGCGACGACCGGTGACCGCCACGCGAGCACCCAGTCGGGCGAGCAGCTCGGCGGTCGCGCGGCCGATGCCGGTGCCACCGCCCGTGACGAGCGCCGTACGACCCGCAAGCGAGCCGGGAGCGAGGGAGTCGAGGGCGTCGGGTCTGCGCGGGGGTGCCATGCGCCCACCCTAGTGACGCCCACCTTCGTTCAGTGGCGACTTATCGCACGTTCCCGGGCGAAAATGACGCTGTAAGTCGCCACTCAACGAACGTCAGGCGAGGGCGAGGAAGAGCTTTTCGAGTTGCTCCGCGCTCATCGGCGGCTTCTCGCCACGACCCTCGGCCGCGGCGCACTGCTGCAGGCCGTTAGCCACGACCTTGAAGCCTGCCCGGTCGAGTGCGCGTGACACGGCGGCGAGCTGGGTCACGACCTCCCCGCAGTCACGGCCGTCCTCGATCATGGAGATGATGCCGGCGACCTGGCCCTGCACGCGCTTCAGGCGGGTGACCACCTCGCGCCGGCAGACGTCGTCCATCGTGATGGGGGCCATGTGCGCACCTGCACCTTCGGGTGGGGACCGGTGGATCGGCGGGGCCGCCCCTGTCGGTCGCGTCCGCCCGGCGGGCGGCACTCTCCCAAGGATACCCCTGGGGGTAGTCGATCAGCCGATTGGCTCGACGGAGACCTGGCTTGCGATCTCACCGGGCAACTCGACGTACTCCCCCGCCGAACCGACGAGCACTCCGGTGGCTGCGCGCTGCACGCGCACGGCGCCGCCGGGGACCACTCCCGCCCGCTGGAGCAGGGCGACCACCTCCGGGTCAACCTGTGCGCTCTCACCGATACGTCGCACGGTGACACGCACCGTGTCGTCGCCCGCGGCCCGATCCAGGCTCACCCAGTGCTCGCCGCGCGCCGCTGACGGCTTGGCGCCGGGCACGAGCTCCTCCAGTCCCGGGATGGGATTGCCGAACGGCGACTCGGTCGGGTTGTCGAGGATCTGCAGGATGCGCCGCTCCACCGTGTCGGACATGACGTGCTCCCAGCGGCACGCCTCAGTGTGGACATCTTCGATCGGCAGGCCGATGACATCGATGAGCAGGCATTCGGCGATGCGGTGCTTGCGCATGACCCGGGTGGCGTACTCGCGCCCTCGCGGAGTGAGCTCGAGGTGGCGATCACCCTCGACCGTGAGCAGGCCGTCACGCTCCATGCGCGCGACCGTCTGAGAGACCGTGGGGCCGCTCTGGCCCAGACGCTCTGCGATGCGGGCGCGCAGGGGCACGATGCCCTCCTCCTCGAGTTCGAAGACCGTCCGGAGGTACATCTCCGTGGTGTCGATGAGGTCGCTCACGTCCAGCATTCAACCCCATTCACCGGCCCGCCGCCCCCGCGTGCCCCCGGGTCGAGCAGCCCCTAGCCTGCGAGGGTGCCCGCTGTTGCCTGGTTCCGCCGCGACCTACGCCTGGGGGACAACCCCGCGCTCAGCGCCGCGGCCGCCCTCGACGGGCAGGTCGTGCCGCTCTTCGTCGTCGACCCCGCCGTGTGGGACCCCGCAAGCGACGTGCGCCGCGCCTACCTCGTCGACTCCCTGCGCGCACTCGACGCCGACCTCGACGGGCAACTCCTCCTGCAGCACGGCGACCCCGTCGAGCACGTCGTCGCCGTCGCTCGAGCAGCGGGCGCGAGCGAGGTGCACGTCGCCGCGGACTACGGCCCCTACGGCGTGCAGCGCGATGAGCGCGTGCGCGCCGCCCTCGCCAAGCAGGGCATCGAGCTCGTGGAGACGGGCTCGCCGTACGCCGTCGCTCCGGGCCGGGTGACCAAGGACGACGGCACGGCGTACCGCGTCTATACGCCGTTCTATCGCGCCTGGATGCGCCATGGGTGGCGCGCGCCGGCCGCTGACGTCGAAGCGGAGTACGTCATGCCGCTCGAGTGCCACGGCTACCCCGAGCGCCCGGATCTGCCGTTCGCGCTTCCGGCGGCGGGAGAGGCTGCAGCCCTGGAGCGATGGGCTGCCTTCCGCGCTGCGGGCCTTACGGCGTACGACGACACGCGCAACTTCCCCGCGCTGGACGGCACGTCGTCGATGGGCCATCACCTCAAGTGGGGTGAGATCCACCCGCGCACGATCCTTGCCGATCTCGGCGACTCAGCGGGCGAGGAGACATTCCGCAAGGAGATCGCGTGGCGGGAGTTCTACGCCGACGTCATGCATCAGCGACCCGAGAGCGCACGCGCGTCGATGGATGTGCGGTTCGACGATGACTTCGCGTGGGACTCCGGTGAGCGGGCCGACGCACTCTTCGAGGCCTGGGCTGCAGGTCGTACCGGCTACCCGTTTGTCGACGCCGGGATGCGGCAGCTCCTCGCCGAGGGCTGGATGCACAACCGCGTGCGCATGGTGGTGGCGAGTTTCCTGGTCAAGGATCTGCATCTGCCCTGGCAGAGGGGTGCGGCGCACTTCATGCGCTGGCTGCGCGATGGAGACCTCGCGAGCAATTCCCACGGCTGGCAGTGGACGGCTGGCTGCGGCACCGACGCCTCGCCGTACCACCGTGTCTTCAATCCCGTGGGGCAGGGAGAAAGATTCGACCCGAATGGTGACTATGTCCGTCGCTACGTGCCGGAGCTCGCCCATCTGCCTGGCAAGACCGCGCACACCCCCTGGGACACCCTCGGCGGCTACGACCACGGCTACCCCGAGCGGATCGTCGACCACGCCGCCGAGCGCCTCGAGGCCCTGGACCGATTCGCCCAGATGAAGGGAAGCCCGAAGACCTGAGACACTCGGGTCCATGTCAGCGGTAGCGGTGCTGTCCCTCAAGGGTGGCGTGGGCAAGAGCACAACCGTGCTCGGCCTGGCTGGCGCCGCGTGGGCTCGGGGTATCCGGGTGCTCGTCATCGATCTGGACCCGCAGGCCAATGCGACCGTGGCACTCGACCCGCCACCCTTCTCCTTCACCATCGGAGATGTCCTGGCCGATGGTCGCCCGGGCATCGCCCGTGAGGCCATCGTGAGCACCGGCTGGGGCCCGCAGGTCGATCTGCTTCCCAGTGAGGAGGCGGTGGCCCACCGCAACCGCCCGGAGGGCCAGGACTCTGCCACGCGCCTGCGCGTGAGCCTGGCGGGCGTGATCGACGGCTACGACCTCATCCTCATCGACTGCCCGCCGTCGCTGGATGAGCTGACCCGCAATGGCCTGGCCGCGGCAGAGAGTGCACTCGTCGTCACCGAGCCGGGCTTCTTCGCGCTGCAGGGAGCCACGCGCGCGCTGCTCGCGGTCGAGGCTGCGCGCACGTCGGTCAACCTGCGCCTGCAGCCCGCGGGGGTGCTCGTCAATCGTGTGCGCAGCAACCTCTCGGAGCATCGCTACCGCATCGAAGAGTTGAGGCAGGTGTACGGCGACCTCGTGCTCGACCCGGTCATCCCCGAGCGCTCCGCCGTTCAGCAGGCCCAGGGAGCAGGCGTGCCCGTGCAGGCCTGGCGCTCCCCCGGTGCTGCCGAAGTGAGTGACGCCTTTGACGACATCCTCGACCGCCTGCTCGCCTGACCGACGTACTGTTGGCCCACAGCCCACTCCGGAGGACCCATGGCACCGCAGACGCCTCGACCCGCGCTGAGCCGCGCCCCCGATGCTGAACTCCACCCCGTGAGCGGGCGACCCCTGCCCGCGCCCGTGCCCGGCGGCGTCAAGGAGAGCAAGGAGAAGCCGAAGGCCAAGAGCCTCAAGGCCGGCAAGGGCGCGACATCCGCCGACGCCATCACAGGGCCCGCCAAGGACAAGTACGTCGACCTCGGCGCGCGCGTGCCAAAGTCGGTGCGCAAGCGACTGCGAGCCGAGGCGAAGGCACAGGCGCTCGCACCCGACGAACTGCTCTCCCGCATCCTCGACGCCTACCTGCCATAGGCCGAGCGCACCGCCTCGCATACCTGCCGTAGGCCGAGCATCGCCTCGCCTACCTGCCGTAGGCCGAGCGCATCGCCTCGCAAGAACGACGCTTGGGGACACCCATGGGTGTCCGTGAGTGTCCCCAAGCGTCGTTAACGGATGTGAGTGGGTGGCTAGGGCACGGGGTGCTCGGCGTCGTATCTAAGGAATGCCGGGACGGCCGCCACGAGCGCACCCGTGAAGACGAGGCAGAGCAGTCCTCCCGAGACGGCAGACACGGTCTCGCCAAAGACCCCGGCCACAGCACCGGCCTCGACATCGCCGAGGCGCGGTCCGCCCACCACGACAACGGTGAAGATGCCCTGCAGCCGCCCGCGATAGTCGTCGGGTGTCGCTGCCTGCAGGATCGTCGAGCGGAAGATCGCGCTCACCGCGTCCGCTCCGCCCGCGATGGCAAGCAGGACGAGCGCCACGGGGAGGGACCGGACGAGGCCGAAGACCGCGATGGCCCCACCCCAGATGCAGATGGAGATGACGACAGCGAGCCCCTGACGACGAACCTTGCCGAGCGGCCCGGAGAGGACGGTGGCGACGATGGATCCCACAGCGGGCGCAGCTGACAGCAGGCCGACAATGAGGGCGACGTCGGCGAGCGAGCCTCCGTACCAAGCCGTGGCAATGGCGGGGAAGAGGGCGCGCGGCATGCCGAAGACCATTGCGACGATGTCGAGATAGAAGGACATCTGCAGGTTGCGCTTGCCCCTGAGGAAACGGATCCCCTCGAGCACACTGCGCCAGCCGCGCGCGGCATTGGGAGCGACACCCTCCGGCGGGAGCGAGGGCAGGCGCCACATCGCCCAGACAGCGATGCCGAAGACGACGAGATCGAGGAGGTAGACCGTCGACACCGTGCCTGTGCCGGCGATGAGGAGGCCCGCGATCACCGGCCCGATCGTGAAGGCAAGCCCCCAGGTCAACGTATTGAGCGCATTGGCCGCGGGCAGCAGGTGCAGGGGCACCAGCCGGGGGACGATGGCCTGGCGCGCCGGATTGGCGACGGCGAAGAAGCCCGACTGCACCGCGATGATCGCGTAGAGCAGCGCGACCGAGTCTGCTCCGGCGAGGGACTGCAGGACGAAGTCCAGCGTGCTGGCCCACAGCCCAACCGTCGCGATAAGCGCCACCTTCCGGCGATCGAAGCGGTCAATCAGCGCACCGCCGTAGAGGCCGAGGACGACGAGTGGCACGAGTTGGAAGAGGCCGGTGAGACCCACCGCCCAGGAGGATCCCGTGAGGTCGTAGACCTCGAGCGCGACGGCGACCGACGTCATCTGCTGGCCAGCCGTGCCCACGCTGTGCCCGATCCACAGACGCCGGAAGGGGGCGCTTTCGCGCAGGGGGGTGAGGTCGACGAAGAGTCGGGCCATCTCAGGGTGAGAGTCGCTCGACGACCCACGCTCCCGCGTCGTCGAGTCCGCCGTCGCGCACGCGGCGATAGCGGAGCCGATCATGCAGGCGCGACTCGCGTCCCTGCCAGAACTCCACGGACTCGGGTACGACGATCCACCCACCCCAGAAGTCAGGCAGCGGCACGTCATCGGGGAATCGCTCGAGCATCTGTGCGTGGCGATCGTCGAGCACTGCGCGATCGTCGATGATCTCGGACTGCCGGCTCGCCCACGCGCCGAGGCGCGAGCCGTGCGGACGCGAGGCGAAGTAGTCCGCGGCCTCGTCGCGCGACACCTCGATGGTCGCGCCGACGACAACGACCTGCCGATGAAGGGGCAACCACGGGAAGACGCATGCCGCTCGACGTGTGGCCTCGAGTTCACGTCCCTTGCGCGAGGCGAGGTTGGTGTAGAAGGCGAAGCCGCGCGCGTCGGCCTCTTTCAGAAGCACGGTGCGCGCACTCGGCACCCCCTCGGCCGACACAGTCGAGAGGACCATGGCATTGGGCTCCACGATCCCTTCCGCGACCGCGTCTGCCAACCACTGCCGGAATTGCGCCAGGGGATTCGGGGCGAGGTCTGCCTCGACCAGGGTGCCCCGGTCATAGGCCAGGCGCATCGCCCTGAGGTCGTGCTCGTCCGTCACGGGCCGATCCCATCACGACCCGGTCCGGCCGGCACCGCCGACTCAGCGGAGGAGCCTGCCCGATCGGGGACGCTGCCTCCGCCGCCCCGCAAACCGGTGCGCCGGCCGTGGGGTTGAATGGGCCCATGAGCGATTTCGTGCCCGGCCTCGAGGGTGTCGTCGCATTCGAGACCCAGATCGCCGAGCCCGATCGGGACGGCGGCTCGCTGCGCTACCGCGGCATCGACATCGAGGACCTCGTAGGGCGGGTGTCGTATGGCAACGTCTGGGGCCTGCTCGTCGACAACGAGTTCAACCCGGGCCTCCCGCCCGCTGAGCCATACCCGATTCCTGTCCACTCCGGCGACGTGCGCGTCGACGTGCAGTCGGCCATTGCGATGCTCGCGCCGGGATGGGGCCTCAAGCCGCTGCTCGACATCGATGACGACACGGCACGCGAGAATCTCGCGCACGTCTCGGTCATGGCCATGTCTTTCGTGGCGCAGGCCGCCCGCGGCCTCGGCGTACCCATGGTCCCCCAGACCCGTATCGATGACGCGAGCACGATCGTGGAGCGCTTCATGACACGCTGGCGTGGGGAGCCGGATCCCCGCCACGTCCAGGCCGTCGACGCCTACTTCGTGTCTGCCGCCGAGCACGGCATGAACGCCTCGACATTCACGGCTCGCGTGATCGCATCGACCGGTGCGGACGTCGCAGCCGCCATCTCCGGCGCCATTGGCGCCATGAGCGGTCCGCTGCACGGCGGTGCGCCCTCACGCGTGCTCGGCATGATCCAAGAAATTGAGCGCACCGGCGATGCCGAGGGCTACGTCCGCGGCGTACTCGATCGCGGCCAGCGCCTCATGGGCTTCGGTCACCGCGTCTATCGCGCCGAAGATCCCCGCGCCCGAGTGCTCCGGCGTACGGCGCAGGAGCTCAATGCACCGCGCTACGAGGTCGCACTCGCGCTCGAGACTGCCGCACTCACCGAACTTCGTTCCCGTCGACCCGATCGCATCCTAGAGACGAACGTCGAGTTCTGGGCGGCGATCATGCTCGACTTCGCCGAGGTACCCCCTCAGATGTTCACCTCGATGTTCACCTGCGCTCGACTCGCTGGGTGGAGTGCTCACGTCTTGGAGCAGAAGCGCACCGGTCGACTCGTGCGCCCATCGGCAAGGTACGTCGGTCCCGGGCCGCGCATCCCCGAGGCAGTGCCCGGCTGGGATGCGCAGATGGTCGCTCCATCGGGCTACACCCCATCGACGCGCGAATCCCGGCCGACCTCGGTCCGACGCTGAGATCTGCACTGCGTAGCCTTGCCCGGTGACCGACGACATCACCATCCCCGCTGATCTCCTGCCCAGTGACGGCCGCTTCGGTGCTGGCCCTTCAAAGGTGCGCCGGGAGCAGGTGAGCGGCCTGCTCGATGTCGCCGGCACCTACCTCGGCACCTCGCATCGGCAGAAGACCGTCAAGTCGCAGGTGGGTCGACTCCGCGCGGGCCTGTCGGATCTGTTTTCCCTGCCCGACGGCTATGAGGTGATCCTGGGTAATGGTGGGTCGACCGCCTTCTGGGACATCGCGACCTTCGGTCTCATCCGCGATCGCGCGCAGTTCCTCTCCTTCGGTGAGTTCGGTGCGAAGTTTGCGACGGCCGCCAAGGAGGCCCCGCACCTCGGCGACCCCACCATCATCAAGGCCGATCCCGGCGACGCGCCTGCCTTCGCGGCCGAGACGGGGATCGATGCCTACTGCACCCCGCACAACGAGACATCCACCGGCGTGGCGATCGCACCCGTGCGCGTGCCCGGAGCTGACGCGGGGGCGCTCATGCTCACCGATGCCACGTCGGGAGCCGGCGGCCTGCCGCTGGACCCCTCCCAGACCGACGTCTACTACTTCGCCCCGCAGAAGAGCTTCGGCTCCGACGGCGGACTGTGGTTCGCGCTGATGTCGCCCGCAGCCTTGGCTCGCGTGGAGGAGATCTCCGCCAGCGGCCGCTGGACCCCGGCCTTCCTCGACCTGTCCATCGCCGTCGACAACTCCCGGCAGGACCAGACCTACAACACTCCGGCCCTCGCCACGATCTACCTCATGGCCGAGCAGGTGGACTGGTTCCTTGGCAACGGTGGCCTCGACTGGTGCACCGCGCGCACAGCCGAGTCGTCGGGAATCCTCTACGACTGGGCTGAGGCGAGCCCCGTCGCACAGCCCTTCGTCACCGACCCGGCCAAGCGCTCTGCCGTGGTCGCGACGATCGACTTCGACGACAGCATCGATGCCACACACATCACCAAGGCTCTGCGCGCCAACGGCATTGTCGACACCGAGCCCTACCGCAAGCTGGGACGCAATCAGATTCGCGTTGCCGTGTTCCCCGCGGTTGAGCCCGATGACGTCCGGCAGTTGACGCGCTCGATCGACTACGTCGTATCCCAGCTCACGTGACCGACGATGGGGTCCTGCACCCCGTCGTGAGGCCCATCAGGGATCGCACGACCCTGCTCGCCTATGCCCAACTGGGACTTCTCGGATGGTTCGTCTACGCCTTCGGTGCCTCTCTCACGCTGCTGCGCGACGATGAGGGACTCTCGCGTACGGCCGCCTCCCTCCTGAGCATCTCGCTTGCCGCTGGCGGCACGCTCGGCAGTTTCCTCGCCGCGTCTATCGTCCGGCGCTGGGGTCGCGGAGCGATGCTCCGGGCCGGAGCGTTGGCCATCGCCACCGGAACCCTGCTCTACATCTCCGATGGACCGCTGTGGCTGGTAGCCACGGGCCCCTTCATCGGTTCACTGGGAGCCAGCTTCTGTGCTGTCGGCGTCAGCGCCTACCTTGAAGCGCGACAGGGCGCTGCCGCGGATGCTTCGCTGGCCGAGGCCAACCTCGTGGCTTCCAGCGCGTCACTCATCGGCATTCTCGCCGTCGGCGTCGCCGCGACGACGATCCTGGGCTGGCGCCTCGGCCTGCTCCTGCTCGTCGTCGTCGCGATCGCACTCGAGGTGCTCCGCGGACGGACAGTCGAGGCCTTCAACGTCGGCACCGACATGGAGTCGCGTGCGGATGCGCCTCGCCTGCCCACGCTGGTCTGGTGGGCCGTGCTCACGCTGATCCTGCTCACCAGCGTCGAGATCACTTTGCTGCAGTGGGGTCCGGACCTGCTGCGCGAGCGTGGCGGACTTGAGGCCGGATCCGCATCGGCGACAATCGCCGCGATCGTCGTCGGCATGATCATCGGGCGGCTCGTAGGCTCGCGACTCGTCGAACGCGTGTCATCGGAGCTGGTGTTCGGTGGATCGATCATCTTCGCTGCAGCGGCGTTCGTCTACACCTGGCTCGTGACCGGAGCGGTGCCGCTCATCATTGGACTAGTCCTCATCGGCGTAGGCATCGGCATGCACTTCCCTCTCGGTATCGGCCGCGCCATGCGCGCCTCGGCGGGTCAGCCCGATCGCGCCGCCGGGTGGACGAGCGCCGGGATCGGCATCATGAGCGGTGTCGCACCATTCGCGCTCGCAGCACTCGCCGATTCGTGGGGAGTGCACAAGGCCTTCGCGGTGATGCTCCTGTTCTTCGCAGCGAGTTTCGCCCTGCTCCTGTGGAAGCGCGTCCCGGAGGACGTCCGCGCATAGGGCTCACGCTGTCAGAGGTGGGATCTACGCTCGCGTTATGCACGCGATGCGAGCAGCGGCCGTCGAATGCAGTCGCCGTCCGCCGATTGCTATCCACAGGTGCACTGCGTCGCACGCTGGCAACCTTGCCAGCACCCGCCGTCATCCACAGGTTCGTCAAGGTCGACGCTGGCAACCTTGCCACGGGCCGGCGTTATCCACAGGTACGCCGAATCTGCCGCTGGCAACCTTGCCAAGGGCCGGTGTGAAGCGCGGTATTCGAGGCGGAAGGCCGGGATGGGGCAACCCCGCTAGTCGAGGTCGCGGTCAGCGCGTGAGAGCGGCCACGATGACGGCAGCAACCAGGAGTACGAGGACCCCTACGGTCACGAGGCGTCGCGCGCGGTGGTCCATATGACCACTCTAGGGATGCCCGACCGCGCATACCGACCCGCTAGCCTGCCGGTGTGGACGCACGCCTCACGATCGAGCAGATCGAGGCTGACCCTGCCCTGCGCAGCCGGGACGACGACGGAGTAGCGGCGATCGCCACAGGCACCGTGCTGTGGATTTTCGCGCTCGTCGCGGTGCTGGTCTGGGGGTCCGCATGGGGCGTGGACACTGAGCGGTGGACCCTGGTGTGCGCCATCGGGGCTCTACTGGGGATCCCGGGGCTGGCCCTCGTGCTCGGCCGGCGCCACAGGCGCCGCTCGCGTCAGTCCTGATCGGCTGAGTCGGACGCCTCGTCGGCATCATCCGAGGCGTCAGCCAACTCCTCGCTAACGACGAACTCCTCCACGGTGGCCGCAATGTCCTGCGTCACGGCTTCGACAACCTCGTCGACGATCGCATCCGCCTGGTCCAGGTCGAGAGCGTCGAAGCCCACGAAGTCCTGGGTGGGGGCGCCCACCGGCTCCTTCTCGGCGAGGGCGATCTCGGAGTGAGCTCCGCACCCAAAGGCCAGTGACACGACGCAACCATCGGCAGGCGACATGTCGTGGGCGCAGACCCCGAAGGCCTGGCTGAGGGGACCGCCGATGGGCAGGAGGAATCCGCATGATGCGCACGTCTGCGACACCGAGCGCGCCATCGGTGCCTCCGGGCCGCGCTCGCCGGACCACCAACGGTCCGCAGCATCGTCGCGGCCGTGAGCCGAGAGCACGCGGGATCGGCCGAGACCGATCTCCCACTGGCTGGGGTGGACGGGGCTGCGGTCGGTCGCACCCTCCAGGTCATACAGCCCCGTGAGACCAGCCGTGAGTCGCGGGTCGTCTGCGGGCGTCGGCCAGATGGTGCCGACGGCCAGGTCACCGGGACGCACGCGCTCAGCCCACGGCACCCAGGTCGGAGCCACAAGGGCCTCGGGTCCGGGCAGCAGGACCACCTCGTCCACGGTCGCGGCCTTGGCTCGCGGTGCGCGAGCGACGGTCACCGACCAGCGCCAGCCGACGTACGCCGGATCAAGGCACGCGAAGTAATGGGTGGCCACGCGCTCGTCGTCGAACTCGACACCGACGTGATCGCCGACCGTCCCCCAGGGCGCGTCCTCCTCGGCAGCGACGCGAGCAAGATCGGTGGACTTCGAGAGCACGGTGTCAGACATCAGCGCATCACTCCACTCCGGGCGAAGGGATGAGTTGGAAGACCCACAGGCCGAGAGTCCCCTCGGCACCCGCCACGACCTGGAGCGAAACCCCGTCGGCCGGGACCTCCTGCAGGTCGGGGTAGGTGAAGCGGTAGTACGTCGAGGTGATGGGCTGTTGCGTGAGTCGCTGGGAGCCGATGACCGGGTACCAGCCCGCGTCCGCCACCACCGGATCGACGCTGATGCCGATGACCTGACCGGGAATCACCGGGATGCGAGCGACGTCGGCCCCGTCGAGTGCCTCGGTCACCACATCCTGAGCGCAGGTCTCTGCACTCAAGGGCTCACCGTCGAATGACCAGCACAGTGCCGCTCGGTTCGCTGACGTCATGCCCGACACGACGGAGACGCCGGGCGGGGGCTTCTCGCACGCGGTCAGCGCAAGGACACCCACGAGGGCGAGGGAACCCGCAAGCACGGGACGGCCGAATCGGCGCAGCATGGGATCGGCCCCTCAGACGTCGAAGTCGTCGGCGACGGCCCGCATGACGGCGGCGAGCTTGCGGCAGTGGTCGTCGCTCGGGTAGCGGCCACGGCGGAGTTGATTGGAAGCGCTGTCCATAAGCTTGATGAGGTCCTCGAGGATGATGGCGACATCCTCCGCGGGCTTGCGCCCCGCCTTGACGATGGAGGTCGGCTGCTCGAGAACGGTGACACTCAGGGCCTGCTTGCCGCGCTTGCCATCGACGACGCCGAACTCGACCTTCGCACCCTGCTTGAGCGAGGTGGTGCCCGCAGGCAGCACCGAGGCATGCACGAACACATCCTCGCCGTCGTCCGACGCAAGGAAGCCGAAGCCCTTGTCCACGTCGTACCACCTGACCTTGCCGGTCGGCATGGCAGCCCCTTCTCGCATCCAGCGCCCGAACGGGCGCAGGGCACCAGGCTAGACGGGGTCGGGGGCTCACGCGCCCCTAGGGTGTCGCCATGGCATCCCCCGCCTCCCCCGGAGATCGACTCCTCAGGATCGGCGCCGTCGTGACGGTCATCGGGCTGGTGTGCACGGTCATCGCCATGCTCCCCCTGGTCATCCCGAGCCTGGAGCTCCCGTCAGCCTGGTGGTTCCTCTCGATGATCACCGGAATCGGGCTCGCCCTGGTCATCGCCGGGCTGGCCGTTTCAGCCCGGTCGAGGCGGCGCGGCTAGGGCGCGAACTACGCGCGGGCCAGCCAGGCCGGCAGATGCGTGAGGTCCGGCAGCACGGCGTCAGGGCCTACCGCGTGCAACTCCTCGACCGACGTGGGTCCCGTCGCGACGACGATCGCGTGCACGCCCGCCGACCGGGCCGCGCGCACGTCTCCGGGGTGGTCGCCCACATAGGCCCACGCAGCGTGCTCGCGCAGCGCCGTCGCCTTGCCCTCCGCAAAAAGGTCACCCACGATCACGTCCGCATCGAGGCCGGCCGCCTCGAGTGCAAGACCTGCAACCGCGCCGTACTTCGCCGTGACCACGAGCACCTGCTCACCGCGCGAACGCACCGTCGCGATCGCCTCCGCAGCACCGGGCATCGGACGCGTGAGCGGGATCCCATGCTCGCGATAGTGGGCGCGATAGGCCGCGAGAAGTACGTCGTAGGGCTCATCAGGCAGCCAGCGAGGGAAGACGTGATCGAGGGGCAGCCCGATGGTGGAGCGGATCTCGTCGCCATCGGCCTGGACGCCGTACTGGGCGACCACGTGCTGGACCGAGGCGACGATCCCATCGGCGGAGTCGACCAGGGTCATGTCGAGGTCGAAGCCGATCGAGCGCACCCGATGAGCCTAGGGGTAACGTCATCCGGTGCCCGTCCGCAGCCTCGCCGACGACCTCCGCGGTCGATCCGACGACGAGTTGGGGCGCCTGCTGGCTGGGCGCCCTGATCTGCTGCACCCCGTCCCCGCCGACATGACCGCGCTGGCCTCACGCGCGGGTTCGGCCGTGTCGACGGCACGCGCACTCGACCGCCTTGACGGCGTCACCCTGGCGGTCGCTGCCGTCGTCGCCACAGCCGAACCGTGCAGCACCGATGCCGTCCTCTCCGCCTTCGATTCCGGTCGCGCGGTTGTCGTGAACGACGCACTCCACCGACTGCGCGAACTCGCTCTGGTGTGGGGCGACGACGACGCCCTCCGACTCGTGCGCACCGCACGCGAGTCGTTGTCGGGGGCGGGTGCAGCGAGCCTGGACTGGCCACCCCCACCCGTGGCAACCATCGAGCGAGATGCGGCGCTCGTCGAGCGCACCGCTGGACAGCATGCACTCGCCACAGTGCTGGGCGTGGTCGCGATCGCCGAAGCGTGGGCTGGCGACGAGGCACCCGCGGTGCTGCGCAAGGGCGGCCTCGGGGTGCGAGACCTCTCCTCCGCAGCACGCACCATCGATGTCGATGAGCGCACCGCGGCGCTGTGGATCGAGACGGCGTACGCCGCACAGCTCATCGGCAAGGACGGGGAGGCGGATGAGCGCTGGCGGCCGACCACCGCCTACGACGAATGGCACGATGCCCCACTCGCCGAACAGTGGCTGCGGATTGCCCGTGCCTGGTGGACGAGCCCGCGCGCGCCCGCGCTAGTGGGTGCAGAAGCCAACGCCCTCTCTGACGACGTGGAGCGACGCGGGCAGCCCTTCCTCCGTGAACAGGTGATCGCGGTCCTCAGTTCCCTGCCTGCAGGCTGCGCCCCCCGCGACACCGGTGACGTCATCGGATCCATCGATGCCCGCGCACCGCGCCAGGCAAGCGCGCAGCGCAGCGAGCAGATTCGCGCCATTCTCGAGGAGTTGGAGATCCTCGGCTTCACCGGCGGTGGCGCACTGGCCCAGATGGGCGGGTCAGCGGCGACCGATGCGGGGGACGCGCAGGTGGCTGTGAGCGCGGCAATGCCGGCGCCCCTTGACCACGTCCTGCTCCAGGCCGATCTCACGGCCGTCGCTCCCGGGCCGCTTCTCCCGGACCTCGCTCGCGAGCTGCGCCTCATGGCGGATGTGGAGAGCACCGGCGGTGCCATCGTCTACCGATTCAGTGCCGCCACTGTGCGACGCGCACTCGACGCCGGACGCGACGCCACTGAGATGCTCGATTTCCTCGCTCGGATCTCGCGCACGCCGGTGCCCCAGCCTCTCGCCTACCTCGTCGAAGACGCGGCCCGCAGGCATGGCACGGTCCGCGTGGGCATCGCGACGGCGTACATCCGATGCGACGACGAGACGGCACTGGCCGCACTCCTCGCAGATCCGCGGTCTCAGGAGCTCGGCTGCGTGCGGGTATCGCCCACCGTGGTGACCGTGTCTGGACGGATCGAGGATGCGATAGCAATCCTGCGCGACCTCGGGCTGCACCCCGTCGCCGAGACTGCCGACGGCTCCATCGCCCATGCCCCACGTCGGCGCGCCCGGCCGCCACGATCAGGGACTGGATCACCCGTTGTACGCCGCGATGCGCAGCCTGCCCTGATTCGGGCCGCCGTCACGACCTTGCGCGGTGGTCAAGCACCACACTCCTCGTTGTCGAACGGCCGCACCGCCACTCTGGGCGCAATGCCAGCCGCCGACACGCTGGCCGTGCTCCGCAAGGCCATCTCCAGCGAGGTGCCCGTACGCCTCAGTTATGCCGACGACGAGGGGTGCGTCGATCCCTTGCGACTTCAGGCCGGCGTGCTCACCGCTGTGGATCGCATCACTGGGGAAGTGCGCACCTTCCACGTGTCGCAGATCCACGCGGCCGCACTCGACGGCTAGTACGTCGAGTGACGACTCGTGACGTGCGGCATGCCATTGGGGACCAGCACTCCCTCCGCCTCAGCGATCTCGAGCGGGATGGATCTCAGCACCCCAGGTCGTGAACTCCGAGAGGATTGCCGGGACGGGATCGACGCCGATCCCGGGGCCGGTGGGGACGCGCAGTCGTCCATCGTCGAGCACAAAGGGCTCGGTGATGTCGGTCGCGAAGTAGCGGCTCGATGCGCTCGTGTCTCCGGGCAGCGTGAAACCCGGGAGTGCCGCGAGGGCGACGTTGGCGGCACGCCCGATTCCGGTCTCGAGCATGCCCCCGCACCACACCGGCACACCGCGCTCCATGCAGAGGTCATGAATTGCCTTGGCTTCGAGGTAGCCGCCCACGCGCCCGGGCTTGATGTTGATGACGCTTGTCGCTCCAAAGGCGATCGCCGTATCCGCGGTCGCCACGGAGATGATCGACTCATCGAGACAGACGGGGGTGGTGATCTGCCCGGCGAGCAGGGCGTGACCACGAAGGTCGTCCTCCGGTAGCGGCTGTTCGACGAGGAGCAGACCGAAGGAGTCCATGGCCCCGAGCAGTGCCGAATCCTCACGCGTGTAGGCCTGGTTGGCATCGGTCTGCATCGGCATGTCGGGCCAGGTCTCGCGCACCGCGCGCACCGCATCGAGATCCCAGCCTGGCTCGATCTTGAGCTTGATGCGCCGATAGCCGGCATCGACGTACGTCGCCACTTCCTCGAGGAGGGCGTGGATGCTTGCGGGGATACCCACTGAGACACCGCAGTCGACCTCGGTGCGCACGGCTCCGAGGTAGTCGGCGAGCGACTGCTCGCGCTGGCGCAGCCACGCGTCGAGCACGGCGGTCTCGAGAGCGGCCTTGGCCATGGGGTGGCCCTGGTAGCGACGCAGGCGAGCGTGGACCTCGTGCGGGTCGAGCAGGCCGTCGGAGAGCGCTCCAGGGATCAAGTGCTCCACGAGTACGTCGACGGCGCCATCGACGTACTCCGCTGAGTACCCCGGCCACTCCATCGCGACGCACTCGGCCCAGCCCGAGACGCCATCGCTGACAACTTCGACCAGGAGCACATCGCGCGCATCCTGGGTGCCGAAGGATGTGCGGAAGGGACGCACAAGCGGCATGTCGATGCGGTGCAGGCGGACGAGATCGATTGATGTCACGGACTCTCCTCCGGGGTCAGGACGTAGGCTCCGGCACTAGTGACCGCGGACACACGCAGTCCCGCGTCGAAGCCGGCGGTAAGCGCTGCGCGCACCGCGAGGCGCCACTGCAACCCGAGATCAGGGTCGGCCTGCCTCATGCTCACGATATCGTCGGGAAGCGACACCAGGACGGTCTCCCTGGGTGCGGGCAGGTCCGTCAGTCGTGGACCGCCGTCGTCGACCCGGATGAGATCCCGGGTCGATCCGAGGTGCGCTTCATGGTCGGGGATGAGCAGGTCCCCGCGTGCAGCAGCGTGGGCTCGCTCGGAGTCCACCACCCACCACGCGACCAGGCGATCGGTGCGATCACCGGCATTGATCGCATCGGTCATGACGCCGTAGAAGTCCGGGTGGTAGTCGCGCACCTCCACGCCGAGCCGGTTGACGTTGAGATGCGCGTTGCGGCGTACCAATGGATCGAAGGTCCACGCCACGACCGGGATGCCCTGCTCGATTGCCCAGGCCCGCTGGTGCTGCTTGATCGCGGCACCGATGCCGCGATCGCGCATGCCATCGACGACAGCGGCCATGTGGCTGTGCAGGAAGACGCCGCCGGGTAGCGATGGATCGCGTGCCGGGAAGCCGAGAGCGGCGCCCACCACGCGATCGCCCTCGTCATCGATGACGACACTGCAGTAGCCGCCCGCGTGCAGAAGGGCGCGCAGCAGGTTGGACGTGACCTGCGTGCCCTCCCCGGGCCACACCTGGTCGAAGATCGCCCGCGCCGCGGCCATGGAGTCGGGCTCGTCCGCCACCTCGATGCGCAGGCCCATGAGCAGCACCGTATCGAGTCGGACTTCGTCACCCGTCGACGCGGTTCCCCTGGACTCACGCGCGTCGACGGATGACAGGGGCCGACCCACCGACGCCGTAGCCGGGGCATCCATGCGGCACCATGGGCCGGTGACCCGGGACATCCTCGCCGCAGCGCGCTCTCGTCAGGCCGACCTCATCGAGGGCGTGCGCACCCTGGTCGAGGTCGAATCGCCGTCATCCGACATCGAGGCGTGCCGCACCTGCCTGGCCACCGCGAGCACCCTGATCGAGTCATGGCTCGGCAGTCCGGCCCGAATCACGGAGCACGGGGGGAGGCCAGTGCTGCGCTGGGGGCCGGACCATCCCCGCGTGCTCCTGCTCGGACACCTCGACACGGTGTGGCCGATCGGCACTCTCGATCGGATCCCGTGGGCGGTGGATGGAGACCGCATGACGGGGCCGGGAGTCTTCGACATGAAGGTCGGTGTCGTCCAGGCAATCGGTGCCGTGGCGCTGCTGGGTCTCGATGCCTCATCAGGGGTCGGACTGCTCTTCACCACGGATGAGGAGATCGGATCCGAAACCTCTCGAGCCGTCATCGAAGATGCCGCCCGCCACGCCGACGCGGTGCTCGTGCTCGAACCCTCGATCGAAGGCCAGCTCAAGACCGCGCGCAAGGGCACGTCGTGGTACCTCGTGCAGATCAACGGGCGCGCCGCGCATGCCGGCCTGGACCCCGAGCGCGGCATCAACGCCCTCGTCGAGGCCGCAGACCTGGTCCGTGACGCCGTCACCTGGGCACAACCCGACCTCGGCACGACCGTGACGCCGACCACCGCGCGCGCCGGAGTGACCGAAAACACCGTCCCGGACTCCGCAGTGATCGGCATCGACGTACGCGCCTGGACCGCCGAGGAGCAGCAGCGCATCGATGACCTGGCGCGCGGCTGGGGACCCACTCACCCCGAAGCGGGGGTCGCCATCATCGGTGGCGGCATCAATCGCCCGGCCATGGAGCAGTCCGCCGGTGCCGGCCTCGCACAGCTCGCCGAGGAGTGCGCTCTGCGTCTGGGGATCGAGCCCATCGGATCACGTGCCGTTGGCGGCGCGAGCGATGGCAACTTCACGGCCGCGCTGGGCATCCCGACACTCGACGGACTCGGCGCCGTGGGCGACGGCGCGCATGCCGACCACGAGTGGGCCAGCGCCCGCGCAGTCCCCGAGCGCACCGCGCTCGTCGCGGCGCTCACTGCCGCCATCCTCGCCGGGGAGTCTGCGTGACCGACGGTCCCCTTATCGTCCAAAGCGACAAGACGCTGCTGCTCGAGGTCGATCATCCGGCTGCCGGCGATGCGCGCCGCGCCATCGCTCCCTTCGCCGAACTCGAGCGCGCCCCTGAGCACATCCACACCTACCGGGTGACGCCCCTCGCGCTGTGGAATGCCCGCGCAGCGGGACATGATGCCGAGCAGGTGGTCGACATCCTGCTCACCTACTCCCGTTACGCCGTCCCGCACGCACTTCTCGTCGATATCGCCGAGACGATGGACCGCTACGGCCGCCTTACGATCGCCAAGCATCCCGCCCACGGGCTCGTGCTCAGCACGACGGACCGACCCGTGCTCGAGGAAGTCCTACGCAGCAAGAAGGTCGCACCCCTGGTTGGTGCCCGCATCGACGACGACACCGTCCTGGTCCACCCGAGCGAGCGCGGCCACCTCAAGCAGGTCCTGCTCACCCTGGGCTGGCCGGCGGAGGACCACGCCGGATACGTCGACGGCGAGGCCCATGCCATCGAACTCAACGAAGACGGATGGACCCTGCGGCCGTATCAGCGCGATGCGGTCGAGGGGTTCTGGGCGGGAGGCTCGGGCGTCGTCGTACTCCCCTGCGGTGCCGGCAAGACGATCGTCGGTGCCGCAGCGATGGCACGCGCCCAGGCGACCACCCTCATCCTGGTCACCAACACCGTGTCCGCGCGCCAGTGGAAGGCCGAGTTGCTCGCGCGCACCAACCTCACCGAGGACGAGATCGGCGAGTACTCCGGCGCGCGCAAGGAGATCCGCCCCGTCACGATCGCGACGTACCAGGTGATGACGACCAAGCGGAAGGGCGTCTTCCCGCACCTCGAGGTCTTCGACACGCGCGACTGGGGCCTCATCATCTACGACGAAGTGCACCTGCTGCCGGCACCGATCTTCCGCTTCACAGCCGACATCCAGTCGCGGCGCCGACTCGGTCTCACCGCCACACTGATCCGCGAAGACGGGCGCGAGGGAGATGTCTTCACCCTCATCGGCCCTAAGCGCTACGACGCCCCGTGGAAGGAAGTCGAAGCACAGGGCTGGATCGCACCGGCCGAGTGCGTGGAAGTGCGCGTCACGCTCCCGGACTCCGAGCGCCTCGTCTACGCGACAGCAGAGCCTGACGACCGCTATCGACTCGCGGCCACGACCGGGGAGAAAACACGGCTGGTCGAGCAGCTGATCGAGCGACATGCCGACGAGCAGGTCCTCGTCATCGGCCAGTACCTCGATCAATTGGCCGAGATCGCCGAGCACGTGGGCGCGCCGACCATCACCGGCGAGACGGGGGTCAAAGAGCGCGAGCGGCTCTTCGAGGCCTTCCGTCAGGGCGAGGAGCGCGTGCTTGTCGTGAGCAAGGTGGCCAACTTCTCCGTCGACCTACCCGAGGCCTCCGTCGCGATCCAGGTGAGCGGCTCCTTCGGCTCGCGCCAGGAAGAGGCGCAGCGACTCGGCCGCCTCCTACGCCCCAAGGCCGACGGTCGCCGCGCCCGCTTCTACACCGTCGTCTCGCGCGACACCGTGGATGCCGACTTCGCCCAGAACCGACAGCGCTTCCTCGCCGAGCAGGGCTACGCCTACCGAATCGTCGACGCCGACGAGATCGACACCGCCGAGGAGCTGGGATGAGCGACGAGCGCGTAGCGACCCAGCGCCAGCAACTCAGCGAGTTCACCCTCGCCATCTATGCCGCCATCACGCTGCTCGGTGTCATCGCCGCAGCGAGCTGGAAGGGCCTTTTCGTCGATGATGCCGAACTCACGGTCATCATCATCGCCACGACCGTGACGGTTGCCGTCGCGCATCTTTGGGCTTCGGTCGCGGCCCACCGCCTGGTCCACCGCAAGCCGCCGTCGCGTGCCGAATGGCGGGAGGAACTCCGCAATGCCGCCGCGATCCTCGTGGTCGGCGGGCTCGCCATCGCGGCGTTCATCATCTCGGGAATGTTCGGCCTAGACCTCACCGGAGAGGTCTTCGTCACCCTGGTCATGCTCATCGCCGTGCTCTTCGTCGTCGGCCTCATCGGAGCCCGCCGCGAAGGGCGGTCGTGGCTCGTGGCCCTGTGGATCGGGCTTCTCGACGCCTCGATCGGCATAGCAGTCCTGCTCGCCAAGGTGATCTTCGGCGGCTAGGAGCCAGCGCGCAGCCCCACGGATCCGGCGAGGCTGAAGGTGACGCTGGAGATCCCACTCAGGCCGGGGATGGGAATCGAGATGTCGTTCATCGTCACCGAACCCCCCAGCAGGAGCGTGCTCGGATCATCACCGGGCTGCGGCGTGGCCTCAACCGACATGGGCACATCGACCTGGCCGGCCTTGGCATTGCCCGACACCGTCCAGGGGTGGTCCGCCGCCGATCCCTCCGCCTCGAAGATGAGCAGATCGCCGTCGAAACGCTTGATAAGCGCGCGCGCAGCACCCTGCATGAGGAAGTTGGACGCCTTGAGCTTCTCCAGCGACATCTCGATGCGCAGCCGCACGGTCGACTTCGCCACGTGCAGCCCGCCACCGGTCACCGGAGCGCTCACCTCGAGCGAGGTGGGGAAGTCATGGGTTTGCAGGGTGATCGGGCTGCCGGGCTCGATCGTCCAATTACCGGTGGATTCACTCATGAGGCAAGCCTGCCACGAGCAACGCGGCCGTCGGACACTACCCGCGCACTCGAGTGCCCGCGGGATCGTAGAACGGGGTTCGACTCCCGCGTGCCACGTGATCGACGCCGCGCACGCGCACGCTCAGTCTCGTGTCCCGGGGGTCGACATCGACGCCCACCACCGCCAGCCCGATGGCGCTCCCGACCGTGTATCCGAAGGCCCCGCTCGTGAGGCGCCCCACGGGCTCACCGTCGACGCACACCGTCTCCTCGCCCCACAGCCGCACACCCGGATCCTCCAAGGCCACATGAATGACGCGCGTGGACGGGACCTGGGCACGCTGCTCGAGTGCGCGCTGACCCGCGAATTCGACTTCCTTGTTCCAGGCAACCGCGAAGCCCAGTCCGGCCGAGACGGGATCGTCGTAAGGCCCCATGTCATGACCGAGGTGCCGGTAGCCCTTCTCCAGCCGCAGTGAATCCAGCGCGAGGTAGCCCGCCATGCCGAGCCCCAGATCAGCCCCGGCATCCGACAGCGCGTCCAGCAGATTCACCGACAGATCCGCATCGCAATAGATCTCGAAGCCGAGCTCGCCGGTGAAACTGACCCTGAGGGCATAGGCGAATCCGTCGCCAATCTCGACGCGACGCCCTGCGAAGTAGGGATGGGCTTCGGCAGACCAGTCGTCGGGAGAAACGCGCGTCAGCAGGTCGCGGCTGCGAGGACCGAAGACGCCGAGGACGGCGGTGCCCGCCGTGAGATCGGTCACCGTGGCAGCCTGGTCCCGCGACCGTCGTCTGAGGAGCCACAGCATGCGGTGCCGGCTCGATGTCGGCGTCACCACAAGGAAGCGGTCGGCAGCCACGCGTGTGACGGTGCCGTCCGCCTCGATGCCGCCGTGGTCGTTGAGGAAGAGGGTGTACGCCGCCCGGTCGACGGGCAGATCCACGTCTGCGCTGGCGGCGAACTGAAGGGCCTCGACCGCACCCGCGCCAGCAACCTCGAACTTCGCAAACCCACTGAGGTCGATCACCCCCACGGCCTCGCGCACCGTCGCGTGCTCTCGGCCGACGACGTCATGCCATCCGGGGCGACGGAAGTCGTAGGCATCGACGAGTGCGGGAGGACCAAACCACAGGGGACGCTCGAGTCCGTTCAACTCCCCCATCACCGCGTCGGCTTCGACGTGGCGCTGATAGAGCGGAGTGCGCCGAACACCTCGCGGGGTCTCAGACTGGTAGCCGGGCCAGTGCATCGCGTAGAGGCGCCCGAGGCTCTCGCGCGTCCGCTCGTGGAGGTAGCGACGATTGGCCTGGTGGGGGGAGAACCGCTGCACATCGACGGCACTGGAGTCAAAGCATGGCGCTCCGGACAAGATCCAGCGCGCGAGTTCGCGACCGACGCCCGGCGCATAGATGATGCCCTGCGAATTCATGCCCGCGGCGACGAAGAGCCCCGCGACCTCGGCCGTCTCCCCCATGATCAGGGTGGTGTCGGGGGTGAAGCTCTCGGGGGCGTTGACGAAACGGTCGTAGCCTGCCGATGCGAGCGGTGGCACTGCGCGTTCGGCCGCGGCCCGGATGTCGCCGATGTGTTCCCAGTCGGCATCGAACATCGCATGCCCGTCCGAGGCGATATCCGATGTCGGGCGCGGGACGCCGCGGGGCTCGAACGCCCCGAGGAGGAGGGCATCACCCTCGGGGCGGATGTAGTAGCTGTTGTCGACGTCGCGCAGCACGGGGAGCCCGGAAACGTCAGCGCCAAGCGCATTCGAGCGCACATGCACGTGCTCGGCGGCGTAGAGGGGCACGGCGACACCCACTGTCGCAGCGAGGTCACGCGTCCACAGTCCTCCCGCGAGCACCACGGTGCGCGCGCTGATGGCACCGCGCGTGGTGCGCACGCCGACAGCTCGGCCATCCACGACATCAATCGACGTGACGTCGAGGCCTTCGCGCAGCGTCACGCCGAGCGCATGCGCAGCCTTCGCCAGTCCGAGCGCCGCCAAACTGGCTTTTGGTAATTCCATAAAGTGAAAACATCTGGTCGTCCCACTCCAAAATATTATTTACAATATCGTAATCCCAAATGCCAACGCCACC
>CAJBMR010000262.1 GCA_903954205.1 uncultured bacterium
ACGCGAGCATGGCGAATGCGATGAGCGCTCCGACGGCGATACCCATGAGCAGGTAGCCGGTGTACTCATCGGCGACCAGTCCGACGATGACGGGTGCACCGACGCCGAAGAGCAGGATGCCGACGACCTGGAATCCCACGCGCCACGACATGAGCGTGGTGCGCTCCCGTGGCGAGTCGGTGATCTCCGCGGCGAGTGCGATGTAGGGCACCTGGAAGAAGCCAAACGCCGTCGCCGCGATGAGGAAAGCGAGGAGCACCCAGATGGCGGAGATGCCAGATCCGACGCCCTCGGGTACGGCGAACATGAGCGGGAAGCAGATGAGCATCCCGATCGCACCGAAGACGAGGAACCGCGCGCGGTTGCCCGTGCGCGCGACCTCGCGGTCGCTGAGGTTGCCGACGAACGGGAGGAAGAAGACGTCCCAGAGCTTGGGCACCAGCACCACAAGCGAGGCGATGCCGGCTGCCACGCCCAGGGTGTTGGTGAGGTAGATCGCCAGCAGCAGCCCGGGCACGGTGCCGAATCCCGCAGTGCCCGCGGCCCCGAGGGCATAGCCAAGGGTGGCGCCGCGGGTGAGCCGGAGCTCCACCCCTGTGGGAGACATGTGGGGAGGCTAGTGCGGGGGGCCACAGCCCAGGGGATTTGACACCGGACCGCCTCCTGATCCAAAGTTAGGCAGTCCTAACTTAGCCTTACCTAAGGAGTTCTCGGTGATCCTGTCCCGTCCCCGGCGTGCGCTGCTCGGCCTCGCCGCCGCCGCGCTGGCCCTGCCCCTCCTGGCCGCCTGCGGCGGGGGCTCCGACTCGGCAGACGGCCCCCTCACCATTTACTCCGGCCGGTCCGAGGAGCTCGTCGGGCCCCTCTTCGCCCAGTTCACGGAGCAGACCGGCATCGCCGTCGAGGCGAGGTACGGCGATACCGCTGAGCTGGCCGCCCAACTCCTCGAAGAGGGCGATGCCAGCCCCGCTCAGGTGTTCTTCGCTCAGGATGCCGGCGCGCTCGGCGCTGTCGATGCCGCGGGTCTCTTCGCGCCGCTGCCGGCGTCGGTGCAGACGACGGTGCCGCAGGACTACCGCGCGGCCAACGGTGACTGGACTGGTGTCACCGGACGCGCACGTGTGATCGCCTACGACGCTGAGCAGGTGCCGGCGGCTGACGTGCCGCAGTCGGTCTTTGATCTCACGGATCCCAAGTGGAAGGGACAGGTCGCCATCGCACCGACCAATGCGTCCTTCCAGGCCTTCGTCACCGCGATGCGGGTCTCCCAGGGAGACGAGGTGACCCGGCAGTGGCTCGAGGGCATGGTCGCCAACGATGTGCAGACCTACGAAAAGAACGCCCTCATCCTCGACGCCGTGGACACCGGCCAGGCACAGCTGGGCCTGGTCAATCACTACTACTGGTACGAGAAGGCCGCCGAGGTCGGTGCCGACGCCATGCGCGCGCAGATCGCCTTCACCAAGCCGGATGACCCCGGCAGCCTCGTCAATGTCGCAGGCGTGGGCATCCTCACGGGCGCGGCCGACAACCCGAATGCCGCGAAGTTTGTGGAGTGGCTGCTCACGCCCGAGACGCAAGCGTGGTTCGTCGAGAACACCTTCGAGTACCCGCTGGTTCCGGCGGTCGCCTCGGCCGAGGGCCTGCCGGCACTCGACACGCTACGCGGACCCGACGTGGCACTTGCGGAACTGGCTGATCTGCCGGGCACCCTCGCCATGCTCGAGGACGTCGGCCTCATCTGATGTCAGCAGTCGCGACGCGAGCGCGTCCGCGGCGTGGTCCGGCGGCTACGCCGACCCGCCGGGCCAACACCGGGCGGCCACCACGCCTGTTGATCGTCGCGGGAGCGCTCACCGCTGTCGTGGCGCTCATTCCGCTCGTCTACCTCGTCGTGCGCGTGAGCGAGGCGGGTCTCGCCAGGATCATCGAGGTCCTCGTGCGCCCGCGCACACTAGAGACGGTCTTCACTTCCGTGAGTCTCGTGCTGGTCGTGGTGACGGCCTGCCTGCTCATCGGCATCCCCACGGCGTGGCTCGTCGCTCGCTCCGCGCTTCCGCTGCGCGGCATGTGGCTCGTGCTCGTGGCGCTGCCGCTTGCGGTCCCCTCCTACGTCGCGGCGTACGCCTGGCTCGCGCAGTTCCCGGCGATGCACGGCTTCTGGGCTGCCGCGCTCATCTTGACCCTGGTGTCCTCGCCGTACGTCGTCCTGCCGGTGACGGCGGCCTTCCGCGCAAGTGACCCCGCGCTTGAGGAGGTCGCACGATCGCTGGGGCGAGGCCCCTTCCGCGCATTCGCCACGACCACGCTGCCGCAGGCGTGGCCGGCGGCGGCTGGTGGCGCCCTGCTTGTGGCGCTCTATGTGCTCTCGGACTTCGGCGCGGTCGCCCTGCTGCGCGTCGATGCCTTTACCCGCGTGATCTATGCCTCCTATCGCGCGAGCTTCGACCGCGTGAGCGCCGCGGTCCTTGCGCTCGTGCTCGTGGGACTCGCTGCCCTTCTTGTCTACGGCGAGCGGCGCGTGCGCGGACGCACCCGGCGTTGGCGCGTCGCCACCGGCACGCAGCGCACGGCGGTCCCGGTGGTGCTCGGGCGGGGGGCCCGCATCGGTGCACTCGCCTGGCTCGTCGGCCTCACGGTGCTGGCCCTGGGTGTGCCACTGGTTTCTCTCGTCCTGCGCATGCTGCAGGGCAGTCGCACACCGCTGAGCCCCCTCGAACTCCTCAGCGCGGCACTCACCTCGCTCGGCGTCGCTCTTGCCGGCGCCATCCTCGCCGTCCTGCTTGCACTGCCGGTCGGAATCCTCGCCGCGCGCTACCGCACGCGATCTGTCCGCACCATCGAGACCGTCTCCTACACCGGTCATGCCCTGCCCGCGGTCGTGGTCGGACTCTCGCTCGTCTTCCTCACCCTCGCGGTCTTCCCGGCGGCGTACCAAACGATTGGGATCCTGGCCTTCGCCTACGCCGTGCTCTTCCTTCCGAAGGCGATCGGGGCGACGCGCAGCGCGACGGCCGCGGTGTCGCCGGTGCTCGAGCAGACGGCGCGCACTCTCGGGCGCGGTCCCCTGCGCGCGTGGGCCGATACCACCTTCCGTCTCACACTTCCCGGCATTGCAGCCGGTGGCCTGCTCGTCCTTCTCACCGCGATGAAGGAGCTCCCGGCGACACTCATGCTGCGGCCCACCGGTCTCGACACGCTCGCCACCGAGCTGTGGAGTCGCACCGAGATCGCGGCGTATGGCGCGGCGGCGCCGTACGCGATTGCCCTCGTGGTCCTGGCCGCCGTCCCCGCGTGGCTGCTGAGTCGCGCGATGACGCGAAGCGACGTCGATACGGTTGAGTCATGACGGGCGTCGATGTGCGCAGCCTCACCGCAGGCTACGGCGGTGACGCGGTGCTCGCCGATCTCGATCTCGCAGTGCCGTCGGGGGCGGTCGCTGCGGTGCTCGGGCCCAGTGGTTCGGGCAAGACGACCCTGCTGCGCGTTCTCGCCGGATTC